>JAEURE010000026.1 GCA_016789485.1 Anaerolineales bacterium
CAAGACCTTCACCGAAGCTGGCGGCACCTGGGAACACATCGACATTCAGTTGTTCCTCCGCTAATTCGCAAGTGTAATAAGTTAGAATGGGGTAGGCACGCAAGTGCCTACCCCAAAATATCTAATATCCTTTGTACTTTCCGTTGGAGAAGTTAGTTATGACTGCGTATCTGATCCGTCGCGTTTTGCAATCCATTTTGGTGGTCTTGATCTCAGCAGTAGCCACCTACGTACTTTTGAGTTTCGCACCTGGGGGACCGATGGCGGGGTTACGCCAAATTCAGCAATCCGGACGTTTTCAGATAACAGAAGAAGATATTGCCCGCATCCGCGCTTCATTTGAACTGGACCTCAAGCTTTGGGTTCGCTTCAGCCGCTGGCTGATTGGTTTCCCCAAGGGCCCCGTGGTCATTGGCGGAAATGAATATTTTGGGGATATGGTAGTTGGCTGTCGCAAGCCGATTGAAGCAGAGGTTTTGAATTCTCGTGGTGTATATGAAATTATTCAGGTGGGATGTAAAGAAGAAGTCTTAATGAAAGACCTTGTTGGCCGTCGAACAAGCCGGGGCATCCTTTTGGGCGATTTTGGCCTTTCCTGGCGTATTTTGCGTGACCGGCCGGTAAGCGACTTGATCGAAAGCCGCTTATCCAAAACTTTGCAGTTGATCGGGCTCGAAACAATGCTATCCCTGCTGATCGGGATTCCCCTAGGCATTTATTCTGCCGTTCGGCAGTATTCAAAATTTGATTATGTTTTTACTACGTTGGCATTCATGGGGTCAGCCATGCCAAGTTTCTTCTTTGGTTTACTTTTAATTTTGGTGTTTTCAATTCTCCCCAAAGGTGCAGGATTGCCGTATATCCCTGCGGGGTTGTCCGAGTCTGTGCGTGATTACACGATTCCTGTAATCGGCGAAGTGGTGGCAGGCTCTGCAAAAGACCGAGTCTTGCATTTGATATTGCCGGTCACGGTTTTGACTTTGATCAACGTTGCAGGCTGGAGCCGTTTTATCCGTGCCAGCATGTTGGATGTGCTTCGCCAGGACTATGTCCGCACAGCGCGTGCAAAAGGGCTGCGTGAAATTACTGTAATTATGAAACATGCACTTCGAAACGCCTTGATCCCATTTGTTACGATCGTGGTGTTTACAATTCCTGGTTTGTTTAGCGGTGCGATCATTACTGAAAGTATATTTGCCTGGCCGGGCATGGGGCGCCTATATATCCTTGCGCTTGGTGATTATGACTATCCCGTGGCAATGGCGATATTCTTCATCCTGGCTGTCTTGACCGTGATTGCTACTTTGCTTCGTGATATTATATACACGCTTGTGGACCCCCGCATTCGTTTAAACTAGCGTTGAGGATATTTTCCAATGACCGTATCTGCTCAATTAGACAAACTTGATGCTGAATCAGTAACCATTGAGGAGCGCAGCCCATTTCAAGTCGTGATGAGGCGCTTTATCCGCCACCGTCTTGCGATGGTTTCCCTGGCTGTCATGGTGGTTATTTTCATTGTCACGCTTCTTGCTCCCTATATCACCTCTTTCAAGGTGGATGAGATCAATGTCAGTAAATATTTTGTCCCGTTTGGCACGGTGGATGAACCCACCGGCCGTATCCATTATCTGGGAACAGATAACATTGGAAGGGATTATTTTTCCCGCATTATTTATGCCGGGCGCATTTCACTCACTGTGGCTTTGCTTTCAGTATTGATCTCTGAGACCATCGGCATTTTCGTGGGGGCGGTTTCCGGCTTTTATGGCAAATGGGTTGATGCGATACTCATGCGTTTTGTGGAGTTCATGCTGACCGTCCCAACCCTGCCTTTGCTGTTGATTATTTCATCCATGCTTTTGCGAAACGAAGACCTGATTCCGATCCCGGAATCAGTTTTAAAATTTGTGGGCAATATCATGCTGCTAAATCCGCGGGATGCCCGCAATGCGGTGTTGATTGTTGTTGTATTGGCCGGTTTCGGCTGGCTGTCTTCCGCACAGCTCATGCGCGGTACGGTTTTGTCCCTGCGCGAGCAAACTTTTGTGGAAGCATCCCGCTCCCTCGGCGGCACGAATATCTGGATCATTATGAAGCATATGATCCCGAACGCCATGGCCCCCATTATTGTGGATGCGTCACTGGCGCTTGCAGGATACGTTGTTGCAGAAGCCGCGCTCGCATTTCTTGGCTTCGGTATTCAAGACCCCGTTCCCACCTGGGGGAATATGCTCTCTGCAACCCAGACTTATATGTTCGACAAGCCCTGGCTTCCCCTGTTGCCGGGAATTCCGATCTTCGTCTGTTCCCTCGCTTTCAACTACATTGGCGATGGTCTGCGCGATGCTCTTGATCCTCGTTTGAAGTTATAGTCGGCAAGAAAAATCTCATTTGCGGAGATACCCGTGGCAACAAATAATCAAAAACCATTGCTCGAAGTACGGAATCTAAAAACTTATTTTTACACAGAAGATGGTGTTGTTCATGCCGTGGACGGTGTGAGCTTTGAAGTGAATAATGGTGAAGTTCTTGGTATTGTGGGCGAATCAGGTTGTGGAAAAAGCGTTACCTCCCTTTCCATCATGCGCTTGATCAGCCAGCCTGGCAAGATTGAAGAAGGCGAGATCATGTTTGATGGCAAGGACCTCGTGAAAGCCTCGGAAGAGGATATGATGAAAGTGCGTGGAAACCGCATTTCCATGATCTTCCAACAGCCTCAATCGGCGCTTAACCCTGTCTTCCGTGCAGGTGACCAGATCTCTGAAGTCCTTAATATTCATCAGGATTTTGGTAAGGAAGCCGGCAAGAACCGCGCCATCGAATTGCTTAAATTGGTGGGCATCCCTGAGCCCGAAAGCCGTGCTGAATCATTTCCGCACGAACTTTCCGGTGGTATGGCACAGCGCGTCATGATCGCCATGGCCCTTGCATGCGTTCCTGACCTTTTGATTGCAGACGAACCCACCACGGCTTTGGATGTGACAATTCAGGCGCAGATTCTGGATTTGATGAGGGAAATGCGTACCCAGCTTGGCTCTGCCATGATTTTGATCACTCATGATCTTGGCGTAATCGCTGAAATGGCGGACCGTGTTGCGGTTATGTATGCAGGCGAAATTGTGGAACAATCTCCTGTTGCTTCACTCTTTGACCGACCGCTTCACCCCTATACAAAAGGCTTGATCGGTTCAATCCCAGTATTGGGCCAAGTCCGAGAGCGATTGGATGTCATCCCCGGATCGGTGCCAAATCTGGTTAATCTGCCTTCTGGTTGCCGCTTTGCTCCTCGCTGCATGGCGCGTATCGAACACAATTTATCAATTTGTACTGATAAGCGCCCGGAATTAGCGGATATTTCCGAGGGACACAAGGTACGCTGCTGGCTTTATCAGGACTCTGACCAGCATGTTGCCCCGCTAAAGCAAGCAAGCAAATCCAAATAGAGATGATGTGGCTATGAATACAACCAAAATGCAAACTCAAGAAAAGCCAGATTTGTTGGTGGTAAAAAATCTTACAAAATACTTTCCGGTTCGCTCCGGCGTTTTTCAACGCATTACCGCCTGGGTACAGGCTGTGGATAAGGTCAGTTTTGCAGTAAAAAGCGGCGAGACTCTCGGCATGGTGGGTGAATCCGGGTGTGGAAAGACAACGGTTGGACGATCCATTCTCCGCCTGATTGAACCGACTTCCGGTGAAGTGTCCTTCAACGGCGAAAATATCATTACCATGCGCCCCAAGTCACTTAAGGCATTGCGCCGCGATATGCAGATCATCTTCCAGGATCCATATGCATCTCTTAATCCCCGCATGCCAATCGGCGAAGCAGTGATGGAAGGCTTGCAGATTCACAAGATCGGGCATCCCAAGGAGCGCTGGGAAATTGCCATCAATATGCTTAAGAAGGTTGGTCTGGAAGAGTATCATGCCCGTCGTTACCCGCATGAGTTCTCTGGTGGGCAACGCCAGCGTATTGGTATTGCCCGTGCACTTGCATTACAGCCAAAGTTCATCGTCTGTGATGAACCGGTTTCTGCGTTGGATGTCTCCATTCAGTCTCAGGTTTTGAACATTCTCAAAGACCTGCAAAAGGAATTTGGCCTTACCTATCTTTTCATTGCTCACAACTTGAGCGTTGTGGAACACATTTCAGACCGCGTGGCGGTGATGTACCTTGGCAAGATGGTGGAGTTGACCGAGCGTGATGCGCTTTATCGCGAACCTTTGCATCCATACACAAAGGCGTTGCTTTCAGCCATACCAGTCCCTCATCCTGAAGTGAAACGCGAACGCACCATCCTGAAGGGCGATGTGCCCAGCCCGCTCAATCCTCCCTCAGGCTGCCGTTTCCACACACGTTGTCCCATTGCGGTGGCGCAATGTTCACAGGCAGAGCCTGAGTTCAGAGAAGCCAGACCCGGTCACTGGGTGGCTTGCTGGCTTGTGGAATAAAAATACGGAGTAAAGCAAAAAGACCGCCGCCAGGCGGTCTTTTTGCTTTACTGGCAAAAACCTTTTCGTCGTTCAACGTTGTTATAATTATCTTCAGTTCATAGTACGTATGCTATTTCACATCGGCAGGCAATCATGAAGCAAAAACTTCCGCTACTATTAATTGGACTTATCCTTATCACTGCGTGTTTGACTCCGCAATTGCAGGAGGCGACTTCCACTCCATCTGTGACTCCATTCCCAACCAACACTCCGGTCTTGAACGATCCAGCTGCCCTGACCGTATGCCTGGGGCAGGAGCCCAACACTCTCTACCCGTATGATGGACCGAATGCCGCGGCGCGAAGCGTTCTGGCTGCAATATACGAAGGTCCGATTGATCTGGTAGGCTATGAATACCTGCCCGTCATCCTAACCCGCATTCCGTCAATTGAAAACGGAGAGGCACAAATCGTAAGGACGGCAGTGCAGGGTGGAGGTCAAGTGGTTGATGCGGCTGGAAATCTGGTGTCGTTGGCTGAAGGCGTGCGTATCCATCCCGCCGGATGCCGCAACGACGACTGCATTATCACTTATGACGGCACAACATCCATTGAGATGGATCAAATGGTTGTCACCTTTCGCCTGCGCCCGGATCTAACCTGGGCTGATGGAACGCCTCTCACGGCTGAAGATTCAGCTTATTCATTTGAACTTGCATCTGACCCTGAGGCAGTCAGTAATTCCTATTTGATCGACCGCACGCAAACATATGAAGTTGCCGATGAAAAAACATTGCAATGGTGGGGGATCCCCGGTTTTATTGACCCGACCTACTTCACGAACTTTTGGGCGCCCGCGCCAAGGCATTTGTGGAGCGAATTCCCTGCCGATCAATTGCAAACGGTGGACATCTCCTCCCGCTTACCGCTTGGCTGGGGACCATACATGATGAAGGAATGGATCTCTGGCGATCACATTACATTGACCAAGAATCCGTATTATTTCCGTGCACAGGATGGATATCCAAAATTTGACGAGATCTCCTTCCGCTTCATCCCCGACCCGGACACGGCCCTGAGCGAATTGGTTGCAGGCCGCTGTGACATTCTCGACCCAACCATCAATCTGGATAATCACGCCGGTTTATTGAAAGAGATGCAAAACGCAGGACAGGCAAATGCTTTCTTTACAACAGGTATGAGCGTGGAATGGCTCGGGCTGGGACTTGTCCCCGCCGCCTATGATAACGGCTATGACCTTCAAAAGGACCGCCAGGATTTTTTTGCAGATCGTCATACCCGCCAGGCAATTGCTTATTGTCTCAACCGTCAAGCCGTGGTTGACAATGTGCTTTTTGGGTTGACGACGGTGCCTACAACCTATATCCCGGTTGAACATCCGCTGTATGACCCAAATATTGAACTCATTCCATATGACCCTGAGGTTGGTCTTTCACTTCTAAAACAGGCAGGCTGGCAGGATACGGATGATGATCCATCCACGCCGTTACGAGCCATCAATGTGGATGACGTCGCTTACAATACTCCGTTGGAATTGAATTACTACACAACAGCCGCCACACAACGCAGGCAGGTAGTGGAGATTCTTGAAGCGTCCCTGTCGAACTGTGGAATCGGCTTGAGGGTGCAGTACTTTTCCCAGAATGACCTGTATGCTTCCGGACCGAACGGCTTTCTTTTTGGGAGGAATTTTGATCTGGCTGAATATGCGCTGGGTGTTGATGGGATTGAGCCTTCATGCGGCTGGTTCACAACAGCAGAGATTCCAAGTGGCGCCAACTCATGGAGCGGCACGAACTTGAGCGGCTACAGCAATGCTGAATATGACGCCGCCTGCCTCGCCGCGGGAAGAGCGTTGCCTGATGAGCAGGGATATGTCGATGCGCACCGTCTGACCCAGAATATTACTGCGACCGATCTGCCTTCCATTCCCTTGTACTATCGTTTGCGGATTGCAGCCACACGTCCCGATATTTGCAATTTTGATTTAGATCCCACTGCCAACCCGCTTTGGAACATTGAGGCGGTTGCCAGAGGGGAAGCATGCGAAAGGCCGTGAGTTTACAGGTACGTAAGGAGCGTTGTATCGCCATCTTTAACTTGCTATAATGCATTTATTCAATCTGTAGGAGTCAATTGTGTCAGGAATTTTTTATGGATTATTTTCCGTTATTGAACATCGAAGGCTATTGTTCAAGCAGCAGGCGAGGATAGAGGAGCGGATCCTGTATGGACAGTAATGTTTTGATTGTTGATGACCATCGCGATATTTTGCGGCTCCTGCATTCCACGCTTGATTCTCTCAAGAAGAAAGAGATCAAAATATTCGATGCGCCTTCAGGGGAAGAAGCGCTGCTTGAATCCGGCCGTCATAAAATTGATCTGTTGATCACTGATTACATGCTGCCTGGCATGAGCGGAGTGGAATTGATGCACAAGGTGCGCTCCCGCCATCCGGAAGTAAAGATCATCTTTATTACCGGCATCTCCGACAAAAAAAAGCGCGATGAAATGCTCAACGCCGGTGCCCTTGCCATCTTTGACAAACCCGTTCCGCTTGCAGACTTTTTAGATGTGGTGGAGCGTGGACTTGGCCTTGTACAAACCATTTTTCCGCCAGAAAAAACAGGCGAACAGGTTGAAGAGCGTCACTCGCGTCTGTCCGATTTGCTGGCCAATTTTCGGCAGGATGTCAAAGCCGAAGCGGTTTTCCTGCTAAATGACCGTGGTCTGGTGCAGGCGCGCACCGGCAAGCTTCACGACTCAAGTATGGAAGTTTCGCTCATATCCACGCTGATGGCCATTCACAACGCCAGTTTAAAAGTTGCCCGCCACAATCATCAGGAGAACATCGATTCATATCATGTTTTCAGCGGCGGCGATCATGACCTGCTCTTCATTCCAGTCACTCCGCTTTATGCTTTGCTTGTCGCCGGCAACAGCCTTGCCACCGAAGACCGCATTCTTGAAACAGTAGGCGGACTGCTTGCTTTACGGACGCAGGTGGAAAAGTCATTGAAATCCATGGGCGTGACCGGAGAATTGAAAGCCCTTTCTGAATCTGAAAAGGAAAGGCCCGCCTCTGCATCTGCCCCGACAGTTGTTGCCAAAAAACAGACGGATAAACTCGCCTCAGCAGTTCCCGCCCCGGAAATGGAAGCCCTGCTTAAAAATGCCACTGCTCAAAAAGCCAAAGTGTCCAATGCAGATGACTTTTGGGATCAGGCTGCCGAGGAACATGGAAAAAAGCCCGTCAGCTCCGAGGTCATTTCTCTCGAAGAGGCACGTAAACTAGGCATTATCCCGGGTGGAAATTAAAAAATTTGTGATACAATTTTGCCCGCACTGGGGTATGGTGCAATGGCAGCACACCAGCCTTTGGAGCTGTGGATCTTGGTTCGAATCCAGGTACCCCAGCCTGATACATCCGCACTTGCGGACATTCTTTCTGAAACAGGATTTGCGCAACGCGGGCGACCGCCGCACAAATCCTGTTTTGTTACTGGCATATTTCCATTCACTCTTATTTGAGGTGACACTATGAAGATAACGGCCATCCTTCTTGCCGCCGGGCAGGGGACTCGTATGAAATCATCCCTGCCAAAGGTTTTGCATCCGGTTGCAGGCAAACCCATGATCTGGCATGCCATGCAAGCTATTCAAAAATCCACAACGGAAAAACCGGTTGTGGTGGTAGGGCATGGAGCGGAAGAGGTAACAAAATATCTTGGGGATTCTGCACAAACCGTTTTGCAGGAGCCGCAATTAGGAACAGGTCATGCTGTCATGCAGGCCGAGTCTTTGTTGAAAGGGAAAACTGATCTTGTCATCGTTTGTTACAGCGATATGCCCTTATTGCGCGGCGAGACTTTGCAAAAACTGGTTGAGACCCAAAAGAATAATTCAGGTCCTGTTTCTCTGTTGACTGTGATCGCAGACGACCCGCGCGGGTTTGGACGTATCATCCGCAAAGCGGATGGCTCGGTGGATGCCATCGTGGAGGAATATGTTGCCACGCCCGAACAGTTGCATGTCAAAGAATTGAACGTAGGCGGTTATTGTTTCGATGCCAACTGGTTATGGGATGCTTTGCATCGCATCCCGAAGAATCCTAAAAAAGGGGAATACTACCTGACGGATGCAATTGAACTCGCGACTCAGGCTGGCTTGTCTGTTCACGCCACGGTGATGGATGATCTCGAAGAGACCATCGGTGTTAATACGCGTGTCCATCTTTCGGAATGTGATGTCGCCATGCGCAGGCGTATCAACCACGGACATATGCTTGGCGGTGTGACGATGATGGATCCTGTATCCACATATATTGAAGCAGGCGTGACCATCGGCAGGGATACGGTCATCATGCCGAACACCTATCTGCATGGAAAGACCGAGATCGGCGAGCGCAATGTGATCGGTCCGAATTCCATCATCCGCGATTCAAAGATTGGGAACGGATGCAAGGTGCTGGCTTCTGTGTTGGAAGGTGCATGGCTCGAAGACGATGTGGACATGGGACCGTTTGCGCGGCTGCGAAAAGGCGCTCATCTTGGCAATCACGTCCATATGGGCAATTTCGGCGAGGTGAAGGATTCGTATCTTGCAGATGGTGTAAAGATGGGTCACTTCTCCTATATTGGCAATGCGCAGATCGGCTCCAATACCAATATCGGCGCGGGGACGATCACTTGTAATTATGACGGTGAAAAGAAGCACGCTACTGAAATTGGCGAAGATGTATTCATCGGTTCAGACACCATGTTGGTGGCTCCATTGAAAATCGGGGATGGCGCACGCACAGGCGCAGGTGCAGTGGTGACGAAAAGCGTGGCTGAGGATACACTTGTGGTGGGCATGCCCGCACGTGCCATTAAAAAACTGGAACGGAAAGCAAAAAAGAAGTAATAGTAACTAGGTGTAAAAATGACCCTGAAAAAAGAAGAGAAACAAGCGTTGATAGACCTTGCAAATGAAGCCCGCCGCCGTGCATATGTTCCTTACTCGAACTATCCCGTTGGCGCCGCTTTGCGGACGAAGTCCGGGCGGTTGTACACCGGTGTGAATGTGGAAAACGCCGCCTATCCACAGACCATGTGCGCCGAACGGGTTGCCATTTTCAAAGCCGTGTCTGAAGGCGAAACCGAATTTGAAGTGATCGCAGTGGTCACAAATAACGGTGGTTCCCCTTGCGGCGGATGCAGGCAGGTGATGGCTGAGTTTGGCTTGGATATCATTGTTCTTTTTGCGGATGGAAAAGGAAATTTGACAAAGGAAACCACCGTCCACGAGTTGCTGCCTGAGGCGTTCACCCCGAAACATCTTGTGATAGAAAAATAAGTTACAACGATGTTTGGGTAGGCGGCGGGTCTTGATACAGACTGCATCTTATTTGAACACCGCCGTTGCCTTGAGACCATGACCGATTTCCGCTCTTTCCGCGCTTCTGCTGTTGTACTCCGCCATGCTGATTGGGGCGAAGCTGATCAATTGCTCACGTTCTACACACGGGAACAGGGCATGGTGCGCGCGTTGGCAAAAGGCGCGCGAAAAATGACATCGCGCAAAGGCGGGCATTTACAACCCTTCACTCAAATCACTGTGCAACTTGCAAAGGGGCGCGACCTGCTGATCGTCACTCAGGTTGAAACCGTAAACGCCTTTCTGCCGTTGCATGACAATCTTGAAAAATTAAGTTACGCTTCTTATGTAGTTGAGTTATTGCTGCGTTTTTCCTATGAAGAGGAAGGCGGGAATCCCGCGATCTTTCGGCTGTTGATCGAGACGCTGGATCGCATCGAAAAAGAAGCCGAAGCCTGGCTTGCGGTTCGGTATTATGAAATGCGATTGTTGGATGCTGTGGGGTTTCGCCCGCAAATGTTTGAGTGCGCAAATTGCGGAAGAGAAATTCTTGCGGAAGACCAATACTTCTCATTCACGGCGGGCGGCGTCATTTGTCCGCGCTGCGGGCAGGGCTTGCCCAACCTCGCAAAGATCTCGGTGGAAACGCTCAAATATTTGCGCCATTTCCAACGCTCCAGCTACAGAGATGCCTCGCGCGCAAACCCCAGCTTTGAGGTTAAGAAAGAGGCGGAAGTCCTCATGCAGGGATACTTCACTTATTTGCTCGAGCGCGAATTGAACACGCCCGGCTTCATTAAACGTGTCAAGTCGTAGCGGGCATTCGTTTGCTCCAATTCAAAACAAAAACCCAGGCAATAAATAAAACGATTGGTTTCAACATTCTCCAAAGCAGGATTTGAAACCATTTCCATTTAAACGTGTAGATGATCTGCGTGATGAGCCAGCGCGCGAATAGGGTTTGACCCAGCCCGCTTCGCACGAGCCGACGCTTGTATCTGCTGAATGAAAATTCGCCACGCTGGTACGATTCCTCGATCTCCTGCGCAGCGATGGCTCCGTATCCTAACGCCATGCTGATGCCTTCGCCAAAGATCGGGTCTGCGCCGACAGCATCACCGACCAGCAATACGCGCGGTACGGACGCCTTGTTCCACGGGCTGTACCAGCGGATGGGATGACCTTTGATCTCGTAGTCGTTCAAGTCAAAGCCCTGACGTTTCATTTCTTCTGCGAGCGGTTCTTTCAACGCCGGGCGTTTTTGGTCGGCGAGCAGATTTGTATCGTACACTCCCCAGCAGCGCATTGGCTCACCGTTGACTTGGGTGGGAAAATCCCAGGTATAGCCTGCGATGTTGTTGGGAACCGCAAAGAAGTCGAAGAAAGCAACGTCATTACGAGGGCGTTCTTGTTTTTTACCCGAAGAAATTTTATTGTTGTTGGCTGGGTAGTCTGGAGTAATTACTTCCAAGACCCGCGCCGTGTAAACAGGCTCGTTCGGAAAGATGGAGCGGCGCGTGACTCCGTTCGAGCCGTCTGCGCCAACGATGATTTCTGCACGGAACTCGCCTTGATCCGTTTCGACAGTGACACCATTTTCATCAGGAACAACTTTTTTTACTGTCACTCCCTGCCTGATTTCTATTCCTCTGCTCTCCGCTTTTTTTGCCAGCCAGTGATCGAATTCGCTGCGACGGATGATGCGAATGGCATGTCTTTTCGGCACACGGACATTGAGTCCCTTGCCTGCAAAATCGAAGCGGATACTGTCTGCATCCACGTGCGGGACTTCGCGCACATCCAGGCCGAGCCGTTCGAGGATCACTTCGGCGTCGATGACCAGTCCGCCTGCGCATAGTTTGAGGCGTGGATAATGTTCCTTTTCCAGAATCAAGATTCGGCTGGCAAGATGCGGATCGATCCTGGTCAAATGCAGCGCTGTGGAGAGTCCACTGGGTCCGCCGCCAAGGATGAGGATATCGTGCTTTCGTGTTTCGTTTTTCATCCTTTTATTTTGCCATAAAAAAGAGCAGGCCGGACTTTTGATCCGGCCTGCTTTCCTTGGAGGAAAAAATTATCTTTTGTCAGTCTGCCGCCGATGTGGCTGGGATGGCGGCGATGCTTCCGCGCCAGAAAAATGCCCAATACATCACAACCGAGATGGTGTAGAGGATGATAGTGCCAATGAAGGGCGGACCAAAGCCATATTGCACTTGCAGCCAGCCGCTGATGGTGGGACTGAATGCCCAGCCGAAATTCCATGCCATGCTGGTCAGGCTGGCGACGGTGGCGCGGGCAGATGGTTCGACATGTTCCATGATGAAGGTTTGATAGACGGGCGAGCTCATGTTCATCAACGCGAGGCGCACATAATAGGTTGCCGCGCCGACCCAGAAGATGGGGGAGAAGCCAAGCAGAATGAGGAAGGGAATCGAAAGTGCCTGTGTGATGACGACAAGCTGGATTTTGCCTGTCCGTTCTGCGAGGGGAGGCGCAATCAATAGACCGATACCCATTGCCAGCGATCCCCAGGCAAACAAAGTGCCGATGACCGGGTCGGGCTGGTGATGAACCTGGCGGAAGAAAACGTTCATGAATGGCATGACCAATCCCGCGCCGAGAGAAGTGAGTAGCATGGGCAAAATCAACTTTGTCAGCAGTAACGGATTCTTCGCTGCATATTGGAATGGCGCAAAGATGGCGCGTTGGTTGCGCTCCAATTTGGGTGAAGTGAGAAAGACCAGTGGAATGATAGCCAGTGCGGCGCCGAAGCCGATGATCAGGATCGAGTCGCCGTAGGCGATGCTGCTGGTTGCCATTACATTTTTGGCGTTGCCCATCCATGTGGGCAGATAGCCACCGACCCAGTTGCCAACGGAAGCCATGGTCATTTGCAAGCCCTGACCGAAACTGAAAAGATACGTGCGTTCCTTCTCGTTGCTGTTCTCCATCAGGAAGGGAGACATGGTCACGCCTGCCAAACTCTGCGCAATGCCGGAGAGTACGTTCATCGAATAAAAGGAAGTCTCTGTCTGCCAGATCGCCATGGCAAGGATGGAAATGCTGAGTAATGCTCCTGACAAGACCAGCGAGCTTTTACGTCCGATCAGGTCTGCGAGGTAGCCCATGGGCAGGGCGACGATCAGCGCAACGAAACTGCTGGTGGTGATGAGGTTGCCAAGCAGGGCTTCGTCAAAGCCAAGGCTGAGGACGTAGAAGTTGAAGATCAAACGGAAGACGCCCATCACGGCGCCGGTCAGGATGACGTTAAGCAGATAAAAGCGTGCATTCGGTGAGAAGGCACGGACCTGGGAATTGTATTCGCCCAATACACGGAACAACCTTGGGGCTTTTGTATTTTGTTTGTTCATTCCTTCTCTTTATTCTTTTGATGAGTTGTTTTGCAAAAAGGTCTGCAAATTTCCAAATATCGATTCCAATGCCTGCTTGCGCACGGCATATCGTTTTTCATCATCATTCAGGGAAAGCTCCACAAGGCTGGCGAGGCGCAGCTCGCTCAGGTGATGAGTTACCGTCGGCGGGCGAAGTTGTAATTTGCGGGCAATTTCAGTAGGGGTCAGGCTTTCATTCGATAGATAATACAAAATTTTCAAGCGGGTTGGGTCGGCAAGGGCTTTGAGCGAACGCACGAGCGCATCTGGCACTGTTTCGCCGGGGATGACGGACATGTCTGCCGGGCGGGTGCCGAAGAGCAGCAACATGGTGTCTTTTTCGATTCTTTCAAAGAAGATGAGCGGGGTTGTCCAGAAGGCGGGAGCGACGACGAATTTTGGGGCGCGGAACTCATCGCTGAGCTGGATGCCTTGCGAAAGCTCGAAGAATAAATCGTTGATTTGCATCGTGGAGGCTAATGCCTGGGCTCTTTCCAACCCAGCTTTGAGGACGGGTTCGACGCGTTTTTCCTCTTCCTCGAAGAATGCCTGGTAATACGACTGCATGGCGGAGAGGAATCCTTCGCCGAGTTCCTCCGGTTTGCTCCACCAGTCAAAAGCGCGTTCAAATATTTCTCTCTTGAAATTGCCGTGTTTCTTCCCAAAAATCTTTAAGAAGAACTCGATATCTTCCGCTTTCCACTTTCCTTCAGAGAAAATGCGCATGAGGATTTCTTTAAAACGTTTATGCTTTTCAAGATCCTCCGGGTTGTCGCCGATATATGGGTCTTCCAGCCTTTGCAGTTTGAGCATCCGTTCCGCCGCTGGGATTTGTTTCAACGCCCAGAGCGCGCTGACGGCATCCTTGGGGGAGGGCAGGCGGTGCAGCCATTTAAGCGGAACGCCTACCAACGGGTAGATATCCTCCAGCAATTTACGCTCAGCTGCCGGTATCCGTGAACGGACACCGGCAGCATAGGATGGGCGAATGCCATAATAATCAGGCTCATGCAGTACGTGCAGGCTGATGAACATTTCGTAGGCTGTGCCGAAATCCCAGGTGATGGCGGGGGAGGAGGTCTGTTTGTCGGTCATAGGTTCCTTGATGGCTCCGGATTATTTTGTGGACTTCAATTTCCTGCCGATCGAGATCAACATTTGACCTGTATTTTCATCGATGTGATCGTTGAAGGGTGGAATGAATTTGAAAACAGTGCCAAGAGTCACAAGTACCTGCCCGGTCTCATGGGTGAAACGGTTTCGCGTGGTTGTCTTGACATCATCCGTGTGAGCCTGAGTTTTTTGTTCATCAATAATATATTCATTTACGATAGACATGGGTACCTCTCCTCTAATAAATTAACTGTTAGGCAAATGCCTTTGTTAGACCGATGTCTAATTAGATAATAGTCTAACACAAGCCGTTTGTCAAGAGGGAAAAATCGCTTTTGGATACACCCACGGTCGCAAATTGTGCTTTCTTGTGAGAAAAGGCGAAATTTGTGGCCTCATTAGGTATAATTTTCAAGATCGAGCGTTTTCCCAGCCGTTTCTGTGGAAGGATAAAAAATGGCGCGTAAAATTTTCATCGGCACTTTGATCGTCCTCAGTTCAATATTCCTGATTTTGAGCATGCTTGGGATCGTCTTGGCTTGGGTTTACAACGAACCATTGACTGAGGAATCCGTCTCTCGCCTGCGGACGGCTGATTCTCAACTTGAGCAGATCCAAACCGATTTGCAGAATGCCAAAGCCGAAGTTGAACGCGCTTTGCGCATTATCCAATCTGCTGAGGATGCACTCGCGTCTCTCACCCAGCAAACCACGGATGCGACAAATTTGCTGGAGGATGTCAACACCACCCTGGACGATCAGCTCATCCCCGGGCTGGATACGACTCGCGCGAGCATCACGCAGGTGCGCGGCACGCTCGAAGACCTGCGCGGAACTTTGGAGCAGATCAACTCGCTTCCCTTCGTTAACCTGAGTATTCCTGGCGACGAACTACTTGCCAGTATCATTAAGCAGGTGGATGATCTTGATAGCGGCATCGCCAATGTGCAAGACCTTGCACAGCGCGCCTCCACATTCATCAGTGATACATCTTATTTTCTGGGCGGGGATTTCAATGAGACAAAGCAGCAGCTCAAAGACCTTGTGCTTGTCCTGACGGAATATGATCAAAAAGCCGCGGACTGGCGCGAACAAATTGCGATGTTGATCCAGTCCGCACCGCGTTGGATCGACAACGCTTCGATCTCGCTGACAGCGGGTCTGCTCTGGTTTGGATTCTCTCAGTTTGGGTTGATCCTGCACGGGCTAAGCCTGAGGCGGGGGGATGATCCGCTGGAGGTTTGGCGGGAGCTGTTTAAGAAATCTTGATTTTTATGCGTACGCGCCAGACCAGGTTTCGAAACGGCGTCCATCGTGTTCTTCAGGGGTGTAAAAGGTGAGATACGTCAATGCCTGATACGGCACGAATTTTTGTTCCTTTGGGTTTTGAATTGCAAGGTCATAATACGAATGCCATGTGCCCGCATTAAAGTAGACCTGGCTTTCAGGCTGGGGTCGATTGACGTTCATTCCCAGCGGCACTACCTCGTAGTGATGGGTGTGTCCATAAATAATATGATGGGCTTTTCCGTTCAGGAACGCGGGTTCTTTGAGTGCATAGCTGGCAAGTGAATGTTTGCCGTTCCACATTTTTTTACGGACCCAAATGACCACATCGTTGATGGTGGAAAAGGTGGCGCGTCCTGAAAGTTTGATGACCAATTCCATTGCATCCACCATGTCGAAGCGGAAGGATTTATCGGCTTCGCGGACAAAGTCTGTTTGCAGGAATTCATCTGCGATCTCATCCCACACACGTTTTAATTCATCTTCGATCGGGTGCGTGCCTGCGTATTGTTTTATCTGCCCGCTGATCCAAAGCGGGGCAGCCAGCACGGGGCGGATGTTTGCGATCTTGCGCAGGCTGTCGATGATGCCGTTTGGCAGCTTGTCGCCGTATCTTTTTTGCACTTCAATGGGGAAGCGGTTGCACACATCCATTGTAAAGGCATCGCCGACAGTGCCAGAGTCGCGGCCTTTTTCACGGTTGAAGTTGAATTTATCGTACATGTCTCCATGACGGGCGAGGACTTTATGCCGCTCGAATAATTCCTTTAAGATCGGAGACTCTTCCGCATTGTATGGAAAAGGGGAGATTGGGTTGCACAGCCCCATCTTTTCAACAATCTCGGAGCGGATTTTGTCAAAGGCTTCGCCGGACAGGTGATAGTACCAATCGTGGTTGCCTACCATATAGTGAAAGCGAACTTTGATGGGGAGGACTTCCCTGCTTTGGAAATCGGCTTCGCCTTTGCTGTTGGCCGGCGCAAGGCGGATCCCTTCTCCACTGGCAAGGCGGCGCAGGATCTGCAGGGCTTCGTCATTGTGTTCCAATATGGCGCGGGTGACTTCCAGTAACTTTGGCGCATAATGGGGACTGCTTGTGTCGCTCCATGGGCGGATGTAGTTTGAGTCGCTTGGAAGGGTATCCAGCCAGCGGGTGGAATGAAGCGGGTCGAGGATGTCGCCCATCAATAGGACATCAAGGCTTTTGATCGGGTCATACCTGCCATCCCTGTGTAAAGAGGCGAAGCGGGCGGTTTCCGTCAGGCGGCGGGCAAAGAGTCGAAAGGCGCTGGGCGAGATGGTG
>JAEURE010000270.1:0-3693 GCA_016789485.1 Anaerolineales bacterium
TGCCGTGCCCTGCCCCTGAATGATGGTGATGGTTACTTCATCGGGAGCCATGATCTTGACCAGACCAAAATCCACGAGTTTAATCAAGCCGCTGGGTGTGATCTTAAGATTACTCGGTTTGATATCACGGTGGATGATGGGTGGGGTTTGCTGATGAAGATAATTCAGCGCATCGGCGATTTGGGTTGCCCAGCGTAACACTTCCTTTTCTGAAAGGAAGGTATTGTTTCGGCGCGCTTCCTGCATTCGCTCGCGCAAATCCTTGCCTGGAACAAAATCCATGACGAGATAATCGCGCGGACCTTCCGAAAAGAAATCAGATACCTTTGGCAGGTTGGGGTGATCGAGACGCGCAAGCACAGAAGCCTCGCGAAAGAATTGTTCGCGAGCCTGTTTGAATACTTCGGTTGGGAGAGTCTGGTTGTGCTCTACTTCTTTAAGTGCACACAGCCTGCCTTGCAGACGTATATCTTCTGCAAGATAAATACTGCCCGTGCCGCCCTGTCCGATCTGTTCCCGGATCTTATAGCGGTCACGCAGAGTCTCCCCATTCTTCAATGATTGGGGCAAACCTTCTCCTTTGTTGTGGATTTTATGTGCCAGTGATGTTTTCGGCGTTGTATCACTGTCCCTGTTGAACATGCCGCATCATACCAGGGTAACATATGCGGCGAACGGCGCGGGAATTAAAATTACAATATAATCATGCACAGAATCCACTTTTCTGCTATATTATAAACGTCTTTATTGATGTCTGGTATTTTACTTGTATGTCAATTTATCGGGATATAGCCTGGTTCAGGGATTAAGATAAAAAAGTTTTTTTGAGGAAATTATGGAACACGAAGATGATTATCCAATTCTTGTCGCTCAGGATGGTCCGTTAAAAGGACAGCGTTGGGCGCTGAGCCGTACCTTGATGGTTGGGCGCGACCCCACATGCGATATTAGTGTGCAGGATAGACAGGTCTCGCGTTTTCATGCGCGGGTGACCCCCACGCCGGAGGGAGTGACCATAGAAGACTTGGGAAGCAAAAACGGTACCAATCACAATGGAACCGAGATCACCGCTCCTGTGATGCTGCAGGATGGCGACCTGTTGGGCATTGCACTTGCCCAGCAATTCGTTTTCCTCACGTCTGATGCCACCATGCCTTTGGCGGAAAGCGGCGCCCGTCAGGGACGGTTGATGATGGATCAGAAATCGCGGCAGGTGTGGGTACACCAGCAACAGGTTGTGCCGCCGTTATCCGCGCAGCAATTTAAATTGTTGTGGATGTTGTACGAAAAACAAGGACAGGTCATCAGCCGCAGCGACCTTGTTGCCGTGGTCTGGGGCGAAGATCAAATGGCGGGTGTGTCCGATCAGGCTCTCGATGCCTTGATCCGCCGCCTGCGCGACAGGCTCGCGGTACTCGACCCAAGCCATCAATACATTGACACCGTACGCGGACATGGTTTGCGTTTGGATAATCCCCCGAACGGCGAGTGATGTAATATGGATGCCCAGTCTGAGAAACTTTTAGCCCATATTATCCGCACGTCGCGCATCGCATCACTTGCAACATTACGTGATGAGGCTCCCCAGTCGTCCATGGTGGCTTTTGCCGCGGTGAGTGATTTCTCCGCTTTCTATATTCATGTCAGCCGCCTGGCACAGCACACCGTGGATATGCAAAAGAACAAGAACGTAAGTTTGCTCATCGTTGAAACTGACGACGGCAGAGCCGACCCGCAGACCCTTGCGCGCGTATCCATTCGCGGCAGCGCGGAACAGATTCAAAATGGGGAGCCTGGTTATACTCCCATCAAAGAATTGTATCTTGCGCGCTTTCCCGAAGCGGAACAATTATTCAGACTGGCTGATTTCAGTTTTTGGCGCATCAACCCAAAGGGCGGAAGATACGTGGCTGGTTTTGCAAAGGCATTCAACATAACGCCTGATACGCTCAAAAAAGTATCTGTGCGGTAACCCCAAACTATTTCAAACGAGTTGATTATGACCACCTTAAAACTACTTGCTGTATTCGCGCATCCTGATGACGAATCAATGGGCATGGGCGGGACTCTGGCAAAGTATTCTGCCGAGGGAGTGGATACACACCTCGTTTGCGCCTCACGCGGAGAAAGAGGCTGGTTCGGCCCCGAGGAGCAGAACCCAGGCTTGGAGCGACTCGGCCAGCTTCGCACGGAAGAATTGGAGAACGCCGTCCACGAACTCGGAATGAAAGGATTGTATTTTCTCGATTACATCGATGGGGATGTGGACAGGGCAAACCATGCCGAAGCCATTGGAAAGATTGTTACATATATCCGCAAAATAAAGCCACAAGTTGTCGTAACCTTTCCTCCCGACGGAAATTATGGTCATCCCGACCACATTGCCATTGGACAATTCACTTCTGCTGCCATCGTCTGTGCCGCGGATTCGTCTTACAAAGACCCGGGAAATCTCCCTGCGCACCGTGTTTCAAAACTCTATTACATGGTGGATGGCGAGAACTTTATCAACCTGATCGCTCCATTCATGGGTGATATGACTTTCCCCGTGGATGATCAACTTCGCGGCGAATTCCCCTGGAAGGAATGGATGGTCACGACCCGCATCGATATGGCTGAACATTGCGGCGCTGCCTGGCGCGCCATTCAATGCCATCAAAGCCAATTGCCTACATTGGGCGCCTTGGTGGAAATGTCAGAGGAATCCGCCGCTTCTGTCCTTGCCATGCAGGGGACGTTTTATCGTGTATTCAGTCTGGTAAATGGGGGCAGAAAGATGGAAACAGATTTCTTTGAAGGATTGAGATGAAAAGAGACAGTCACTTTTAGGTGACTGTCTCTTTTTTGTCGTATATATTTCACGCTTTTGCTCGGCCTGACCAGAACTCTAGCCGGTTGCCTTCGGGGTCGTGGATGTAGGTGGCTTTGGATCCCCAAACTTCCTTGAGGGGCGTTGGGTTAAAACCAGCTTCCACGAATTCAGCACGTAGCTCTTCCACATTTGTAACTTGCAGGCTGATGGTGATACCTTTGCCCTCTCCACTTTTGACGGTTGTGCGTGCTTCATTAGCCACGCTCAGCCGCGCGGATTCGTTGAGCTTGAACTCCACGAACCAGTCGGTGGATGAGATAATTAATAGCTTCAATCCGTCCCTGTAAAACGCAACGGTTTCATTCCATTTTTTGCAATATAAAATTGTATTGGCTGCTTTGAGTTTCATGTCACTTCCCATATCAATAAATTTATGCGCCGATCGGCTTTACCCGCTTCCAGTTTCCGATGACGAAGGCAGCAAATGCAAGGACTTCGAGCACTCTTCCGATGAATGAAAGCGGTTGAGTATTGAACAGGCTTTGTAGAACGATGCAAATGATACCAATATTTAAAAGGATAAATGTTCCCCAAGTCCAGTTTTCATTTCCTCGTGGTGTGTTGCTTGAAAAACGTGGCAGAATCCAAAAGGCAATGCCAATTGCCAGTTGAACCATCCAGCCGATGAATGTGAACTCGATATGAATGGGGAGAAATGACCAGATCATCGGCGAGAGCATGATGCCCTTATTGGCTAGTAGAAATCCGCCAAAGGTAAAACCTAGAATAAGGTAGACCAACGAAGCGCGGACAAAATACACACTTAGACGCGGCATCTATTTCTCCTTTATGCGCGTCCAGGTGTTGACGACGAAGGCGAT
>JAEURE010000270.1:3703-3949 GCA_016789485.1 Anaerolineales bacterium
CGGAAAGGACAAGCATCCAGCCGCTGATTTGGGCAGGGGATATGCTGTTGAACGGCTCAAAGATAATTCGCAGAGTTAAACCTGTGTTAAGAAAAATAAAGGTGAGCCAGCCAAGCCATTCATGTCCGCGCGGATGGGCGCTGCTGTATTTTGGGAACATCCATAATGCAACACCGAAGATCAACTGTGTCAGCCAGCCGAAGGTGAGCATGTGCAGGTAGACGGGGAATAGACCTGAGATCGACG
>JAEURE010000271.1 GCA_016789485.1 Anaerolineales bacterium
GGCGACCCACTCAGGTCGCCCCGTTTTGGAGTGTCTGTACAGCCGATTTTGGAGTCTTAATTGATATGGATCGAAAAATTACGCGGGTTGGGGTTGCTTCTCTACTTGTGATCGTTGCAGCATTTGCATTAAATATCCTATTCCTCAAACCCGCCAGTTTTCGCGGTACGGCGTATGCCGACCCTGTGCCTGCGGCGTTTGAATTTACTCTGACATCCTCCGACGGAACCCCTTTTCAATTAAGTGACAATCAGGGGAAGATCACGCTTCTTTTCTTTGGGTACACCTACTGTCCTGATATTTGCCCGACAACTCTCGCGGAATTGAAAATGGTAATGGAGTTGTTGAAGTCGGATGCCGACAAGGTTCAGGTTGTGTTTATTTCTGTTGACCCGGGGCGCGATACTTCAGAAAAAGTGCAAAAATATGCGGAACGATTTTATCCGACCTTTATCGGCTTGAGCGGCACTGAAGAGGATCTCGCCCCGATCTGGAGTTCCTATGGTGTCTTTCGAGAAGTAGTGGAAGGAACGTCTGAAACAAATTACATTATCAACCATACGGCCCGGGTTATCTTGATTGATGAAGCCGGGAATATGCGTTTATCTTATGGGTTTCAAACTCCGCCCGAAGATATAGCTCACGACATTAAATTGCTGTTAAAGTAACTCCGAAAGTCGATTGTATGCCACCTATTCAAGTTATATTAAAACGGATTCTTATCTCCTTGTTGATCGGCCTTGCCATCGGCACTCTGATCAATGAAGTGACTTTCCTGTTTCTGCGGGAAACTGCCCGCGCGCCAAAAGTGATAGAGCTCGTCATTCCTGAAGGCACAGCAGAGAGCATTGCCAACGGTGAAACACCTCCATCTCTCCCAGATGCAATGACTTTTGTTGTAGGCGATACCTTGCTGGTCCGCAACAATGACGTAACAGATCACCAGCTTGGTCCATTGTGGATCCCTGCCGGCACATCTGCAAGCCTGCCGTTGGATGCAGTTCAATCCTACGCTTATGAATGTTCGTTCCAGGAAGGGAATTATTTCGGTCTCGATGTGCACGAGCCCCTTACCACTAGCACCCGTCTTTATGGAATCCTGTATTCAGGTTTGCCGCTTGGAATGCTGATCGCCCTTTATGCTGTAATCATGCCTTCGAAGAAGAAAAATGATCCTCAAAAAAATGTTCAGCCTTAAATGGCTGCTCACCACCTTGCTTGTATTTTTAGGCACCGCTGTCTGTGTCCGTCTGGGCATTTGGCAGTTGGACAGGCTTGAGCAGCGCCGTGCTTTCAATACACAGGTCGAATCCATGCGTGCCGCAGAACCTTTGGATTTAAATATTGAATTGCCTAAAGATATCTCTACAATGGAATGGCGGGCTGTTACTGTAATTGGCGAATATGATTTTGAGAATCAGATCGCTTTGCGGAATCAGTACAACGGTGACCAGTATGGATACCATCTTGTGACTCCGCTTCATTTCAACGGGACAGCTGTTCTGGTGGACCGCGGCTGGATTCCCGCTGAAGGCAATTCATCCCCTGCCGATTGGCGTGCGTATGACGAAGATGGGGCGGTCACTGTCACGGGACAGATTCGGCTTGGGCAGGTAAAACCAGCTTTCGGCGGAGTTGAAGATGCGCTGCCTCAGAACGGGGAAATGCTTTTCGTGTGGAATAATCTAAATTTGGAGCAGATCGCCGCGCAGTTGGAAATTCCCATTTTGGATGTTTATATTCAGCCAAATGTGGAAACTGGCGACACGATACCACCGATCCCTTTTCAGCCTGTTGTGGAGATCAGCGAAGGTTCGCATTTTGGATATGCCTTGCAGTGGTTTACGTTTGCGACGATTTTGTTCGTTGGGTATCCGTTTTACTTAAGAAAGCAGGATTAGTAGATATGAAGTATTCATTGAAATCGTCCTTCTCCCGCTTGGTGCTGGGGTTGTTTGTGATGGTCTTTTTGTTGACTGTTGTCGGGCGAATCGTTGCAGTGACTGGCGCATGGGCATATTGCGCAGGGTGGCCTGTGTGTGTACCGACAAATCCATTGGGGTATTTGAAACTTTTGCATATCTCCCTGGTGGGTGTTGCTTCAGTATTTATGGCCCTGGTATGGAGAAAAGCATGGCGTGAACAGCGGGACCAGAATCTGCTTTTGCCGCTGACCACTGTCACTGGTGTGTTGTTTCTTGGTCAGGCTTTTGTTGGTGCCATTGAAGTAACCCGCTCCTATCCTTTGCATTTGCTCGTGCTGCATCAGATGACAGCAATCGCATTATGGATTTCGCTTGCTACACTTGTGTTTGCATCTGGTGTGTTGGCAGAAGATAAAACTGTGGTCGAAAGATTTTCTTTTCGCCAGCGTGTGAAGGATTTTTTCATCCTCTCAAAGCCGTTGATCGTGGCACTGCTTTTGGTCACAACATACAGCGGGCTGGTTGCAGGCGCGAAAGCCTGGCCTTCAGCTTCGTTGACTTTCTGGACTTTGCTGGGTGGCACGATGGCGGCGGCTGGCTCAAGCGCGTTGAATCAATATATCGACCGCGAGCTGGATAAGAAAATGCAGCGTACATCCAGGCGCCCGCTTGCTGAAGGACGCCTGACGCCGGCGGAGGGGTTATCTTACGGTTTGGCGCTGAGCTTGCTTAGTTATTATGTGATGGCGGGCTTTGTCAACTTGCTGGCCGCTTTGCTTTCATTAGTCGGTATTTTTTATTATGTTCTTTTCTATAGTGTCTGGCTTAAGAAAGCGACGGTGCAGAACATTGTCATTGGTGGCGGCGCAGGCGCCATCCCTCCGATGGTAGGCTGGGCGGCGGCGACAGGCCACCTCGGTCTTGCAGCATGGATTCTGTTTGCCATCGTTTTCATGTGGACCCCTCCGCATTTTTGGGCGCTGGCTATTGTCCGCATGAAGGATTATGAAAAGGCAGGTGTGCCCATGATGCCCGTAGTTCATGGGGAGGAAAAGACCCGCAGGCATATTCTTATCTACACGATTGAGTTGATTGCTGTCACATTGTTACTACCCATTTTCAATCTGGCGGGGATGGTGTACCTCGTCTCTGCGGTGGTGCTGGGTGGCTTGTTGCTTTACGCGGCTTTCCGTGTTTGGAAAGTCGGCGGCAACAAAGTCGCGTGGACAATGTATCGCTGGTCTAGCATGTATCTGATGTTCATCTTTCTCGCATTGATGATTGACGCCGTAATCTGAAAAGAATAATTGCAGACAAACAAAAATATCCCAAAAATTGGGATATTTTTGTTTGTAGGAAAGCAGATTCAAAAAGCACTACGGAACTTTGAAGATATTAATATTTGGCGAGGCGTAAACCAGGGTAAAACTTGGCGTCTCTTTCAAAGAAGCTAATAGGGGATGACCGCTTGCATTTTGCTGCTTTCCCGCAAGCAGGATGTAATCGTAATTATCCGGCAGGCCATCCTGAAGGTTGAGCAGGCAATTTACATCTTGATATAAACATTGATGGATGTCTGTGATCGCTTCATATAATTCATTGTAGTTTTCTTTTCCAGACAACCATTCCGTACCCTGGATGGTTGCAACGCTTCGGCGTTCCGCAAGCGCAGGAAACCACTCAGTTAATGGAGAAAGCAAAGGATTGCCCTCTTCGTCTAGAATCAAAAATCGTTCATCCAATTCTGTATTTGCCTTTGCCCATTCGATGGCATGACGTTCCTCTGCACTCAACACTTGATGTGAAAGTCTATCTGAAACCTGATAGGCGTTGTATAAAAAAAGAAGAGTGAAAAATCCGAAGAACAGACGCCCGCTGGTGAATTTTAATGCTTCCATCCAGTGCTCAGTTGATGGTGAAGCTGCATTCATGTTGGATAGTTGCAACGCAACCCCATCC
Source organism: Anaerolineales bacterium (assembly GCA_016789485.1). Lineage (GTDB taxonomy): Bacteria > Chloroflexota > Anaerolineae > Anaerolineales > Villigracilaceae > Villigracilis. The sequence continues at coordinate 3,885 of JAEURE010000271.1, forward strand.
GCAAGCGAGGTCACTGCCATGATCGAAAATGGAAAAAC
>JAEURE010000272.1 GCA_016789485.1 Anaerolineales bacterium
ACATCGCGTAAATGCGCTGTTCTGTGGATTTGAAATCATATGCTTTCGGTAATTCCTGTTTCGTCATTCGCGCTCCTCATGTCATTGCGAGGTCACTCTTATTCGTAGCCCGAAGCAATCTCCAACAATATGTGAGATTGCTTCGACGGAAGAACGCCGCCTCGCAAAGACATATACAACACAGGAGACCCAATGGACTTGAGACTCAAAGACAAACGCGTCCTCGTCACCAGTTCCTCCCGCGGGCTGGGTTACGCTGCTGCGCTGGCGCTCGCAAAGGAAGGCTGCAAAGTCGCCATCAATGGGCGTGATGAAGCGAAGATAAAACTCGCGGCCGTGAAATTGAGCAAAGAAACAGGTACACAAGTCATTGGCTTGGCTGGGGATGTGAGTTTGCCCGATGTTCCTGAAAAATTAATCCAGCAAACTGTTGAGGCATTTGGCGGTTTGGATATTCTGATCACTAATGCGGGCGGGCCAACGTCTGGCTCGATAGATTCATTGGATGAAGTTGCCTGGCAAAAAGGCATTGACCTGTGCCTGATGTCTCACGTCCGTTTGATAAAATCAGCGCTTCCGTATTTACGGAAATCGGACTCTGCCAGCATTTTGACAGTCACCTCGCTTTCAGTAAAACAACCCATTGCAAACCTGCTCATCTCGAACAGCGTCCGTACAGCCACGATTGGGTTGACCAAATCCCTCGCGCTGGAACTCGGCAGGGAAGGTATCCGTGTCAATTCCATTTTGCCGGGCTGGACGGAGACGGAACGTGTTACAGAGTTGATGACGGACCGGGCAAAAAAGAACAATTCAACGGCGGAGGAAGAGGCGAAGCGGCAGGCGGCGGAAAGTCCCTTTGGCAGAATGGCAAAACCTGAAGAATTTGCCAATGCCGCTGTGTTTTTGGTCAGCCCTGCCGCATCCTATATCACTGGCGTCATGCTCAGCGTGGACGGCGGAACGGTCAAAGGGATATTTTAATGTACGATGGAGAACTCATGAATGAACAAAATGAAAAAGCCTGCCTGAATTGCAGCCGAACGGATGAACAAACACCTTTGCTGCTGCTTTCCTTTAAGGGGGAGGAAAAATATATTTGCGCGCAGTGCCTGCCTGTTTTAATTCACAAGACTCATTTGCTTGCAGACAAATTGCCAGGCATGGAAATTGCACCGACGGCGGATCATTAATCGAAATGAATAAACTTTCACGTCTTACCCGTAACTCGCTGATCATCGCGTTTTTCTTCTTAATAGACAAGGCGCTGGCCTTCGTACGCACCGGCATCATCTCGCGTCAATATGTGGATGAAGTGCATTTGCTGGACACCTTCAACGCCGCCAATAATTTACCGGACATGTTATTCGCGCTGATCTCAGGCGGCGCGCTGGCAATGGCGTTCATCCCATTGCTGACGGAATATCTAACCACCAAAGACCGTGCCGCCGCATGGGATTTGTTTTCACGCGTGGCGAATGTCGGGTTTTTAGTAACAGGATCGATCGCGGTCCTGATCGCCGTCTTCGCTCAACAGCTTGTGGATGCGAATCTCGGTATTGCACCAGGCTTTGGCGACGAACAACGCAAACTGCTCGCAGAATTGATGCGTTTGAATCTCATCGGCACCATTATCTTTTCGATAAGCGGTCTGGTGATGGCATCGCTGCAAGCCAACCAGCATTTTATTCTGCCCGCCATTGCGCCCAGCATGTATAACGTGGGGCAGATCATCGGAGCAATTTTCCTCGTGCCGCGTTTTGGAATTTACGGCCTTGTCTATGGCGTCATCCTCGGCGCGTTATTTCATTTGCTCATTCAAGTGCCCGGGCTGCTTATGTTCGGTTTCCGTTGGACACCTTCGCTGAATTTGCGTCACACCGGATTGATCGAAGCCTTGAAACTCATGGCTCCGCGTTTACTAACCATGGGCGGTATTCAATTGATCTTTCTGGCGCGCGATAACCTTGCTTCACGGCTCGATCAAGTCGGCGCGGTGACTTCATTGACCTACGGCTGGATGATTATGCAAGTGCCAGAAACCGTGCTTGGAACAGCCATCGCGACTGCTTTGCTTCCCGCTCTTTCAGAACTCGCTTCGCGCCGCGACTGGGCAGGGTTCCGCTCCACAGTCGAACGCGCCCTCCAGGTTTTAATCTCCTTAACCCTGCCGGTGGCAGCTGTCATGGCGGCAGGGATCAATCCGCTTGTGCGCGGAGTCTTCGGCTTTGACGAAGCCACCTCCACCCTCATTACCTGGACTACCCGCGCCTACCTCGCGACGCTCACAGGCTACACCATCCACGAAGTTGCCGTCCGCGCCTTCTATGCACGCAAAGAACCGATGTTTCCGCTTTATGCTGTCCTGCTGCGTCTTGCTTTATTTTTGGGAATCGGGATCGCGGGCGTCACCTTCTTCAAGCCCATTGGCGCGCCAATCATCGCCTTTGCTGAAATTGCGTTATTAATAGAAGCCATCGTTTTGCTTGGCTGGCTATCCAAACGGACGCATGAGCCGCTGCAAACCGGCAACTCGATCATCAAGGGACTTATCGCATCAGTCGTCGGTGGAATCGTCACCTATGCCGTTGCGTTATACTTGCCCGGCGGCGCCATCGTTACCGCATTGATCGGCATGGTCATTGGCGGGCTGGTTGCGCTGGCAATTGTCTGGTCTGAAGCGAAGCAGTTGTTGAGACTGTAGTGAACACGGCCCCCTTAAAATAAAAATAAGAAAAAAATTCATCAATTCAAAGGGAAGTATAATCATCCCCATGTCAGAACACACTGGAAACACACAACCTATTCAACCTATCAAGGAAGATGATACCCAGCCGATCAAACCGGTCAAACCCTCCCGCTGGCGTTCCATATTAATCAGTTTTTTTGGTTTTCTCCTGCTCATTGGTTTGGGCGGATTTGGCGGATATTCTTCCGGCGTTGCAGCCCGTGTACAAGCGGGAAACGCCATTCTTTCACAGCAGCTTTCCGAACAATACACACTAGCCATCGTCGATATGGAGTCCGGGCGTTTTGAAGTTGCCAAACAGCGCCTTGAATATATCATTGCCCGCGACCCCAACTATGCCGGCGCGCAGCAAAGATTGACTGAAGTTCTGGTCATGAGTTCCATGCCCACCCCTACCATCGCGCCGACACTCACAGCCACCCCAGACTTCAGCGGCGCTGAAAATGCATTCGCACGCGCCCAGCAGCTTATTCAGGCTCAGGATTGGCCCGGTGCGATCACAGCTTTGGATACCATCCGTAAATTGGACCAGACCTACAAAACCGCACAAGTGGATGGCATGTATTATTTTGCCCTCCGAAATCAAGGACATGACCTAATTACCAAACAGGGCAACCTAGAAGGCGGCATCTATTATCTAACCCTCGCCGAACGCTTCGGTCCATTGGACAATACTTCAGTCGGTCTGCGTGACGGCGCACGCGCATACATCACAGGCGCAAGTTTCTGGGAGTTGGATTGGGCGCAGGCAGTCACTTACTTTGAACAGGTCGGCGCCGGATGGCCGTCCATGTGGGATGGTTCCATGACTGCATCCCAGAGGTACTTTATTGCGCTCACAAGCTACGGCAACGAACTCTTCGCCAAGCAGGATTATTGTGACGCCTACGATGTCTATCTGACCGCATCCGGGCTTGGCACTTTGGATGGAACCTCCGCCAATAACGCCGCCCAGGCGAATTTACAATGTAATCCTCCAACCGAAATTCCGCCAACTGTAATTATTGGTACAACCGAAATTCCAGCAACGATAGAAGTGCCAAGCGAAACACCAACACTTAATCCATGACGACACCTTCCACATGGGTACTGGCAATCATCTTTTGGCTGCACATGCTGGCAACTGTTGCATGGATTGGCAGTCTTGCAGCGATCAATATACTAGTTCT
>JAEURE010000273.1 GCA_016789485.1 Anaerolineales bacterium
TCAATGATTGTAATAATTTTTGATACGCTCTACCCCGTTGAGATTCAGGGAAATAATCCACATATTGCCAGGAGCGGAGTCTGCGAGGCAAGTCGCATGCATCGAGTCTTAATGGAATAATAAAAATTGTGCCGTCGGGTTTCTCAAGTGCAATATCGAGAACAAACTTTAATTCTCGTTGAATATATCCCTCTTTTGAGATTGAATGATTGGAAAGGCAAACAATGACTGCATCAGATGCTTCGACCGCTTTTTCAATCTCCATGTCCCAATTTTGCCCAGGAAGAAGTTTTTCTTCGTCCAGCCAGGGGTCGATCCAATTTTCGGCGTTGAGCCGCTGGTAGAGTTCACGCACAATGGGCTTGTCCTGCGAAGAGTGGCAGAGGAAAACACGGAGTTTGCGGGTTTCAGTCATCGGGGATAGCCCATTTCCTTGTGATGGTCAAATTATACAGCAGGAACATCACCATAGCCTCGATTCCGACTTCACCATTCTGGAGGAATCTTCTATAATCCTATCTATGGAAATATTATGAAAAATTTAACAGCCTGGAAATATGCAAATTTTTTGATCGGAATCATTCTGACGGCCATCGTGACATCCTCTATTCCCTTATTTAAAGCTGAGCCAGATTGTGTCTCGTCCGGAGGGCAGACGGTTGTGAAATGGAAGAGTCTGTACTATAGACCATGCAAACGTTCTTGGAAAGGATTCTGTCTCTGGCCGATCCGCCGCAAGCACTACACATATAAAGTAACCATCACGGAAGGCGTCCCTGTGCTCGATGAGAGGGGAAAAGCAATTCCAATTGCCAGCGGGCAAAGAAGGAAATGGGAAATCTACGATTCAACAGCCTGGAACGAGCTTGAAAATTTTCCTCGCAAGAAGAACAGGTTTTTAGGATACGAGCCTATTGCAAATAACGAATATGTCGTAATCGTTGAAACGCGATATGTATTGTTCCATGACGTCGAAGCCACCCTTCGAATTTGCACACAAAAGCCTGATTTTTAACACACGCTATGAGTATTTTCAGAGATCAATCCAGCCTTTATATCAATTCACGGACAATAGGCTTATCCTGCGAAGCGTGGCAAAGAAAAACGCGGAGTTTGCGGGGTTCGGTCATTGGGGATATTCCCATTTCCTTGTGACAGGCAAAACACAAGCTTCCCGGCTATTTACTAACAGTCTCTGCATACGTCCGCAGGATTTCGGCGTATTCATTTGTAATCTCTTCGGAGCCGCGTGTTTGGGTGGTGGCGACGAGCTCCAACGCACGCAAACGTCCCACGCACTGACTCCCTAAAATAAGTCTCTGGCTGATATTCATCTGTTGGCTTACCCCAGAGCAAATTGTCGTTACAAAACTTAATACTGCGCCAATGAAACAAGTGACCTGCCAGTCTAATACACCGGGGATCACCGTAGGGCCTTGGGCAGCGGTCAATGCTGTGAGAAATGCTGTCAACGCTGAACCGACAATGGTAACTAAACCTAATATCGAATTAAGGCGCTGATTGCGCCGGGTATAGGAGTCTGCATCGGATAAACTGACACGGATTCTTTTTAATAAGGTTTCAAAATCGGATTCAGGAATATTTTTAGGCATATATCCTCTTTTATGAAAATATGAAAACCTGTCAATTTTAACGAGTGAAGGAATTATACACGGATGAGATGGCGGTAATTTATGTCACATCACTACGGACATTTCAAAACAAAATCCAGTACGACCACGTCCCCGGGGTTCACAGTGATATCGGTACTTGAAAACAGAACATCATAGAAAACATCGATCTTAAGCCAGCTTGCATAATGCTGCCAACCCAAATCCTGGCTGAAGACATATTCAGGGGCATCACACTGCCTCTCGTCTAACTGCAAATTCATATAGATACCAAATCCATATTCACCGGGCTCAACGTTTGCAAACACAAAACGTCCGTCTGCTTCGGTCCTTACTTTATATTTCAAGTATTCGCCGCTATGACGATCCAATTGTACGGTCACTCCATTAATAGGAGTAGAACCAGAGGAAGCAGACAGCAACCACGTGAAATGACCTTCAACCGTTCCCATGGACGTGTCCGGGGTGACTGTCAATGTAGGAGTGCCGCCAGCTTCAGGAGTACTTGTTGACGGCTGCATTGTCAAAGTCGGGGTGGAGGCGGGAATTTCTGCTGCGGGTGCGGCGCAGGCTGTCAACAAAAAAACAGCCAGCAGAAATAGTTTCGTATATTTCATTTTGATCTCCAGAAATTTATAAAATGATTCAAATCAGATTTTAACGGATTAATGAAATTTGCCCACGAGACGAACATAAAATTACAAAAAATTTACATCGCGTTCGCAACGCGGACACAAACCGACTCTATAATGAATAAAAAAAACGGAGGACCTTATGAATAAAATAACAAAAGCGGCATCCATTGTACTGATCGTACTATCACTTTTAACAAGCGCTTGCAAGGCTGATATCTCACGCAATGAAGATGGTTCGTTCACTGTAGAAACCACGATCTCCCAGCAGGAATTGCAGGAAGTGATCAACTCTTCGATCGCAGACCCGCTCGTTACCAATGTGACTGTTTCTCTCCAATCGGGATATGCGCTCGTCTCAGCGGATCATCAGCGGTTGAATGATGCCGGCAAAACCGATACGCTCTCCTTCCGCCTCGACCTGGCTGTGAATAATGGGCAACTGGCTACTATGATCACAAACGCTCAAATCGACGGGGTTTCATTGGAACAAAACCGCGTGGACAATTGGAATCAGACCATTGCCAACCGCCTGTCTACCCTTGGAGAGAGGCGAGAGAACGCAACCCTGCAATCCGTCAGTATTTCACCTGAAGCAGTCAACATGATATGGAATGTAACGAGATAAATAACAAAAAGAACAGGCTGCGCACATTTACTTGTGCAGCCTGTTCTTTTCTCCAAGTGGCGGTCATTTTCCATACCTGAGGAGGGTGTAAATTCCCAAGCCGTACTTTATAAATAGGGTATCTTCAATTCTCAAGGAGCCTCCCGAATGACTACCGTGACCGCTGAAATTACCGTCAATTCGCCTATAAAATTCGCTTACCGTGCCTTCACCAACTCTACTTCATTGCGTGAATGGTTGTGTGACGTTGCCACCCTGGAACCGCATCCGCAGGGGCGCTTGTATATGTGGTGGCGCGGAGATTTTTACTCCAGCGGACACTACCTTGAATTGGATAAAAACAAAAAAGTTAAATTTCGCTGGTTCTCGAATACCGACCCCGCTCCCACCGTGGTGACAGTGACGTTCGCCGAGAAAGGCCACAGCGTAGGCATATTGCTTGAGCATGAAGTACCAGATGACAGCTTGTGGAAAGACGCGGCGCAGGGCTTCCGCCATCATTGGATGGAAAGCCTCGAAAATCTGAAATCAATTTTGGAAACAGGCGTGGATCTGCGCATCGCCAATCGCCCCATGCTGGGAATCGCGCCCGGTGATTTCACCGAAGAACAAGCCAGTGCATTGAAAATTCCAGTCCGCGACGGTTTGCGGCTGGATGCCGTGCTGGATGGCATGGGCGCACAGCGATGCGGTTTGCAAAAAGATGATGTGATTGTGGAAATGGGCGGACATCCAATTCATAACGATGGGAGCAGCCTGCCAAATGCCATTGCCGGCAAAAAAGGCGGTGACAAAATCGAAGTTGTGTTTTATCGCGGCCCCGAAAAGAAAACCGTCACCATGGAACTCAGCAAACGTCCCATGCCTGTTGTTCCGTTCAACCCGAGTGAATTGGAAAAACAAGTCCGCGCAATCTATACCCCGGCTTTGGCGGAATTGGATGATGCGTTTGCTGGTTTCAGCGATGAGCAAGCCATGACGCGCCCCGAGCCAAATGAATGGAGTGCGTTGGAAACAGTT
>JAEURE010000274.1 GCA_016789485.1 Anaerolineales bacterium
TCCCCATTCGGCACAATGGGGTCATCACCAAATACCGTAAAAAAGGTTTTTGGTTCAAGCGTAACCGGGATGGAAGTAGGGGGTACAGTTGGTGTCGGTACTATAACTGTTACTGTAGAGGTTGCCTCCACAACCGGAGAGGCACATGCCGTAAGTAAACCGAATAGGATGAGTGTTTGGGAGAAGGTGCGCATATTGCAGTATAGTCTGCTAGCATTCGGTATTCACCATACCGCAGGAGGGTATTTGGATAGTAAAAGTCTGGTGCTCTGGAATGTATCTTTTATGATCTAAGTTGATCTCGCAAATATGGAATGGTCAATGCAGAGAAGAAAGCAGCGGAGCCGAACAACAAAGCGGGGACAAGCCAGCGGGCGTTGACGATGAGATCCTGATAGAACAGAATACCTTGAATGCGGATCTTCGCCAGTATGATCGGCGGGAGATTTTGCACGGTAAAAAATAGCGCACCTACACAAAGCGCGATGGTGAATGCAATGGCAAAGTCATTCCATGTGACTTGGAACAGGCGCGGTGCGGGCGCAGTTTGAATGCGAGTCATGACGCTGGCAGTAATATCGCGCGGCATGGGCGCAAGGGGAATGTTGTGAAGGGCACGCTCGATGAGAGCGTCCTTTTGCTCGGGAGTTAAGCGATTGTCCATGAGGGCTCCTCGTAGGATTCAAGTGCAAGGCGCAGTTGTGCTTTCGCACGGAATAAGCCTGTTTTGACCGTGCCAAGTGGCAGGTTAAGAGTCGAAGCGATCTCGTCGTAAGAGAGTTCATCCTGATAACGCATCGTGATAAGCAGGCGGTATTGTTCGTCGAGGTCATCCATCGCGCTATGTAGGTATTCGCGTAATTCTTGAGACTCCAGGCTTTGCGCGGGGTTATCAAAAGCTGGGTCAGATTCAGGGATCTCTTCCATCACATCATCACCCAAGTCGTTTAATGAACGCCGCAAGTTCGGCAGGCGGTTGTAGCACAAGTTGGTGACGATTCGATACAACCAGGTGCGAAATTGTGATTGCCCTTTGAAATTCGGCAGCGCAGTCCATGCGCGCACGAAGGTTTCCTGCGCAAGGTCGAGGGCTTCGTTCTCGTCCTTGACGACTCGCAGCGCAAGGTTGTAGACGTAGCGTTGATGTTCGGTGACTAGTGCGGCAAAGGCATCATGATCTCCCTTTTGCGCGCGCTGAATGAGGGTGGCTTCGGTCTCAGGCATGGAATCTCTACAGGGTTAGACAGGGAAAAGCGGGAAAAGTTTCACAGAGATTGCTTCGGGCAAAGAACGCTCCCGCAATGACATGGTATTTGAAACTTTTTCTTGAATCGCCTGTCAAACGAAGTAAGAACATCATACCGCTCTTTGCGGTACTTCGTAAATTCAGGAGAAATAAAATGAAAAGACCCGTTGTAATTACTCTTTTAACCGTTGCGTTGGCGCTGGTATGTCTGGGCATTGGCGCGGTGGCATTCTTCACTGTCAATGGCGGCTTCCCAACCAACAGCCCATTCGACCGAAATAACATCGCCTTCATGGTGGAGGAAAGCAAGACCCTAAAAGTGGATGCGGAAAAACCAGTCACTTTGAAGGTGGCAGATGATGCTGGTGATGTCACTGTCACAGGTGGGGATGTGGAGACTGTAGAAGTCAAAGTAGTCAAGACCGCCTACGACTCCACCCAAGCCCGCGCAGCTGAGGAGGTGAAAACCATTAAATACATCATCGAACAAAATGGCAATGCCATCACCCTCAAATATGAAATACCCAAGTCGATGAACTTCAACAATAACATCAACACTGTTGATTTCATCGTAACTGTCCCAACCGAGACTTCTGTGAGCATCGATACCAGTTTTGGCGCAGTTGCCGTGCAGGATGTTCAAGGCGCTGTGGATCTCTCCAATGATTTTGGCAATATAACAGCAAAAAACATCGAAGGTGAATTGGCAGTCCAAAGCAATAGCGGCGAGATCAATGTTGAGGCTGTGGATGCTGGCGCTAAAAATGTAGAGATCAACACTGAATTCGGAGATATCACGCTGGAGCAGATCAAAGCCAACGATGTCAGCGCTACATCGAACAGCGGAGTCGTGACATTCACCAATGTCCGTGCTGCGGGAGATGCCTACATCAAGACAGACTTTGGCAACACGGTCTATGAAAATGGTTCTGCCGCAAGCCTCACACTGGATACCAACAGCGGCAAGATCAGCGTTACCAAGGTTAACATAACAAAGGAATTGAAGATCCAAAATGATTTTGGAGATATCGAATTAACTCAGGCAATGGCTGGCTCGTATGACCTGCACACCAACAGCGGCGGGATCACCATCGACGGCGCAATGGGCAATCTCAAAGCCTATACGGATTTCGGGAACATCGAAATCTCAAATGCAAAGTCCGTCACATTGGACATCAAAACGAACAGCGGCACCATCGATTTCAGCGGTTCGCTTGGCACAGGCCCTCACAATGTCAAATCGGATTTTGGCGAGATCACACTCTCCCTGCCGGCAGACTCAAAACTTAATGTAGATCTCAAAACCGATTTTGGAAAAATCACTTCAGACATTCCGCTCACAGTCACGCTGGATGGAAACTCTGAAAAGAGCCGCCAGATTGGAACCATGAATGGCGGCGGTGAACAACTCACTGTCAGTGCCAACAGCGGCGGCATCAATATCACCGCCATCAAGTAAAATAACAGGGACTGGAGGAATCTTCAGTCCCTGAATTTTTATAAAGGATATCCAATGAACGATCTCATTCCCTGCCTCGGTGTTGTCGGCATCCTCGCCATTATCTTCGGTTTTCTCGCCTTCATGCGTTACATGAATTACAAGGAAACCATCGCGCTTGCCGAAAAGGGATTGTCCCGCCCCGAGAAAAAATCTGGCAAAGGCTTGTTGCGTTGGGGAATCGTCATCACTGCAATTGGATTCGCCCTCTCACTCGGACTCTACCCATTAGGCTTTGACTCTGGGAATAACTACCCGCTTCACCTCGGACCGTGGATGCTGGGCGGCTTCGTCCCGCTTTTTCTAGGCCTCGGCTTGATCCTGCTCCACTACTTAACCGAGAAGGAATGACCGTGGACGATGGTTAATCGTCTGTCGTCCATCGTCGTTAATTTGATTTCCGTTCCATTTACCTGCAACACGTCTCCCATTAATTCAACTGAGTCATTTTCAAAGCCGAAGAACGTCCAGAAGCAGGCTTTGGGTTGATTTGCCTCGAGCAAAAGTGAAATGGCTGGTTCTTTGTGACCGTAATAGCGTGAGCGCCATCCACGAGTGGAATTATCGTCTGCGCGGACGGTGGAGAATTTCCCTTCGCCACCAAGCAAGCCTGTTTGAACTTTATACACACTTAATTCATATTTTAAGTGAATCAAGCTTTTGTTTTCTGTGAAAGGCGCATCGCTCAAGAGCCAGTGAAGAGCGTACTGATGTGGTTCGTTGGAATCGAGATGATCGATCAACAGCCAACGATCCCCATCCAGTGACATGACCGTGCGCTTGTGAATGACAGGCTTGTAGCCATGGTGCTCCCCCACCCAAAGATTTTCGCCATGCTGTAGAACTTTGCCCTTCGCCCAACCCGTCCACGTGAAGCGGCTGGCCATGGACATTTGATCTTTGCCGTCAATGGTCACCGTATTATGTGCGGATGTGCGCGCAAGTCCGTTGCGCCAAATCCCTTCGCCGCTGTAGAGATATGTGCCCGCGTCGCAAGCGATGTTATGACCGTGAATCCACAAGTCTACATGCAGTTGGTCAGCGTGGGAGGGACGGGATGTGAAGTCGGTACAACGAATGATAGCTTCGCTATTCTCACCGCGTAGAATATAAACTCCACCCTCTGGAAAAGAACCATTAACCAGTTTCTTTCCTCTTTCCTCTT
>JAEURE010000275.1 GCA_016789485.1 Anaerolineales bacterium
AGACATTGCCTCGAGCGGTACAATGGAACTTGTCAAACACTTAGACGAACGTCACGGCCAACTTGTGGCGCAGAATGCGGAATGTGGACGCCTTGCGACCGAAATGCACGCCGCCTTGGCAAGTGAAACCTGTTTTTCGACGGCAATCGTCAAGCCTGTGGGATTGTCAGGATTGGTGATAATGATGCCTGCGATCTTACGTCCTTTGGATTCAGCGAACTTCACACTTTCGCGAATTGCATCCTCGGAATACGCCCAGCCTTGTGCCGGGTCGCCCGGTGTCCACAAAACGTTTGCGCCAACACCGTACGGACCCCAGTTATATGAAATCCATGGGACGCGGGAGACCATGACAATGTCACCCTGACGTCCATGTCCAAGCGCCATCATGGCTTGATAGGCTTTGACCAACGCGTCTCGCCCACCGGTGGTACCCATCACATTGGCTGGTCCCCAACCTGAGGAAGCGTCCAGTTTCCAATACTGCTCGATGACAGCCTTGCGATAGGCGTCGGTACCGAAGGGCATATCATAAGCAGTCCCATGCTCGATCTGGAGTTGAGCCGCGCGTTCCAAAATCGCCCGAGGAGTTCCAGGCAATGATGCGCCACCATCCCCCTGCGAAGCATCAAATGTTTTTGCTCCAGGATTCTTTTCCACGTATACTTTCAACGACTTGTTTATCAGGAACATGCGCGAAGGCGGAATATCCGCCATTTGCTTGAGATGGTCACTGACGGGAATGAGATTTTTCTCTTCAACGGCAAAGATGGGTGTGGCATTGGAAATGGACATAACAACTACTCCTTATGGAATTAAGAAAAACGCCCCGAGGCTCGGGGCGTTTGGCTTTCCTATCTAGGATGAATGGGCTTGTTCGTGTTCTCCAGATAAATACCAACGCCCCGTCACTACATGAGTGCGAGTAGTATGATTGGTATTATTAGTATCAAGAACGATTTGGTTGAACATTGCGCGCAAGGATACCACCGCGAAGTATATGCGTCAAGAAGTCTGTAAAATCAACATCGGCGCACCAATCCGGGTTTATTGGAAATTCATTCCGTGTCCGCCAACCGCTCTTAACTCCACACCGTCCGGCGCACTTGCCAACAAAGGTCTTGCTTGTGAGATCAAGCTGCGGACGTGTTCGGTCCCCAAAGACGCGTCATGAGCCGCTTTTCCGTCCCATAATTCATACACCCATATATGCGTTTCATTCGCAAGGTCTTCGTTGACCAGGTACAAATGACATTGGGGGATTTCACCAACAAGCATTGCAGCCTGCTTCAAAATTTCAACAAGCTCGCTTCGTTTTCCATTTTGAGCAACAAGTTTTCCGGTCATCGCATACATAATCTCTCCATAGACAACTTCATGATTCGATCAAAACAAAGGCATATTTAAATAGTTATCGTACTGCAACGTCACAGCACGATAACTATTCATCAAATTGCGCAAGGCAAGCCGCTAAAGCCAACCAGCCTGGGTCTTACCTTTAATACGCGGCGAAGTTCACCGTGCACCTCCATGTCCAACCGCACCACGGTATACACCGAGTGGTCAAATTCATCCTGTAATTGATCTTCAACCATATCACCAAGCTGAGAGGGTGTCATTGGACCTTGATCATCCAAACTCGCAAGAATTGCATCGCGTACAAGGTTGTACACGGCTTTCTCAATGAGAATCCCCCGCTTGGTTGGGTCGGGGTTGATAGTCAGCACAAAATCTTCCGAATCCATAAAAACCTACTTGTTTTGGGGATTCATACTTGTGTACAACGCAAGCACATTCCCGGTTGGATCTTGAAAAATACCCATCCAGCCAAAGCCCGGAATCTCCGATTTTTTGTGCAGAACTTTCCCGCCTAACCTTTCCACATTCTTCAAGTCTGCATCGATATCATCACTATCAATGTACACCAGTACCTGTCCAGCGGGATTTTCGTCAGACACTTTCGGGAATCCGCCGCCAGTCCCATCCGCCGCTTCCCACATTGTGTAATTCATCTCTGGAACAGGTTGAAGCTTCCAGCCGAACAGGTCGGAATAGAACTTGCCAGCGGCTTCCACATTCATAGCAGGAATTTCTACATGAACAACATTTCTTTTTGACATGGCACTCTCCTTTAATGAAACGAATAAGATAGTTTATTTTAGAACATATTTTCTAAAATTACAAGCGCCAGATATGGCTAAAATTTTCGTGTCGCCGCCAGATGTACTTCACCGCCTCTTCCATGCTCAAGCCTGCCCTGCCGCCTGCAACTTCAACTGCGCCTTGGCAATTTAAAAATAAAAACCCCGCAAATGATGCGGGGGTTCCAGATAAGTACACCTACGAACCAAACTTTGCCAGAATTCGGAGAAATATTTCCTTGTCTTCAGGCATGATCTCAATGATCTGAAATCCAACTCGGAACAGATTCGGCTGAATATTATCAATCTTGCACCACTTGGAACGTGCAATGAAAACGATGTACGGCAGGTTCCCAAGATCAGGCGTCAATTCAAGACGCAGATAATAATCCGTGTTGATCGGTAATGGACCCACAGTTTCCAGTCTCAACCCAATGGGACTCACCTCCACCATATGCCCAAGAATTTCTTCCGTATCGTCATTCAGAACACGCATGTAAAAGGAAAAATTTTTACGCGGTACCGTCCGCTTTTCAGCCATATAACCTCTACTTGGCATGCTCCAGAAAGTGTGCATGCAATTTTCTCCAATTATACATAGATAACAGGTAAAACTCTCTTACCGATTCATATCATTCATATTTCAAAGCCAGCACCGGGATCATTGTGGCGGCGCGCAAAGCCGGGTACAAACCGGAAATCATGCCAATAAAGATCGAAAATAACAAAACAAATACGGGCAGCCACAACGGCGTATAGACCGCCACGCTAGGTGGCATACCACCTTGCTCCGCTGCCTGCTGCGCAAGATACACAACAGCAACCACGTTGATTGCTTGTCCTGCAAGCCAACCCACCAATACGCCGCCCAAGCCACCGATAAAACCGATACCCGCGGCTTCCCCCAAAAAAATGGTCAACACATCACGGTTGGTCGCCCCAACTGCTTTCATCAAGCCTATCTCCCGTGTCCGCTCCAAAATGGACATAGCCATGGTATTTGCAATTCCAATAGCCGCGACCAGAAGAGCGATCGCACCGACTCCGCCCAAAACAACCTGTAATATTTTATAAAAATTATTGATCCCCTGCACAAAATCCAGCATGGTATTGGCTTGAAAACCCATCGCGATGATCTGGTCGCGGACTTCAAGAACCTTTTCCACATCCGCAACTTTGACAATGACCTCGTTATAACCGGTTTTATTATAATTAATCCGTGTTCCATTGCCCCACTCATTCATGCTCTTGATTTGTTCCAGAGGCATAAACATGGACCAGTCCGCCTCAGAGCCCGATTCCTCCAGTACTCCAGTGACACGCAGGCTGTAATTCCTGCGGATCTCAGTACCTTCGGTATCATATTTCATAATAGTAATTTGAATCTGCTGATCATATAACTCAGGCGGAGGGGGAATTTCCTGACCGGGTTTAAAATTTGGGTCGGAGAAATTTCTCGCAACCTGATAACCGATCACAACACCTGTGCGGGTTAGTTCTGTTGTACCTTGCTGCGCTTCCAAGCCAAGGTCAGCGAGGTCATTCGTCCCGACTCCGTAAACGCCGCTATAGCCTATCAATTTCTTATATGTAAGTATGGACATTGGCTGCAAAAATTCACGTGGAACAACGGACTGCACATACGGAATCCCACGCAGATCATCCACGGCGCTGTTTGTCAACAACAGAATATCCTGGTTCACATCCCCTCCGCCGCCACCTCCTCCGCCC
>JAEURE010000276.1 GCA_016789485.1 Anaerolineales bacterium
CAGGATTGTTCACTGCCGCAATAGATTGGGCCCGCTCTCGCGGTTTGACCAAGGTTATCGGTCCCAAAGGCTTTACTCCATTGGACGGTTTTGGTCTGCTTGTCAAAGGCTTCCAACATCGTCCCGCCTTCGGCTTGCCATATAACCCCGCCTACTACGTGGACTTGATTGAAGCGCAGGGATTCATCAAAGCTGGTGAGTCTGTTTCGGGCTATATTGGCACAGATATTCAATTTCCCAAGCGCATTCACGAACTTGCCGAACGCATTGCCCACCGCCGCGGACTTAGGATCGCACGTTACAAAAATCGTTCTGACTTGCGCGCTCTTGTCCCGCAGCTCAAAAAACTATACAACGACTCCCTGCAAGGCACATCGGGCAACACTCCATTAACCGATGAAGAAGTGGAAACTCTTGCTAATCAATTGCTTTGGTTTGCCGACCCGAAATTGATCAAGATCGTGATGAAGAACGAGGAACCTGTAGGGTTTCTATTCGCCTATCCAGATATTTCTGCCGCGCTGCAAAAAACCAAAGGAACATTATTTCCCTTTGGTTGGCTGAGCATGCTGCGTGAACTCAAACGCACAAACTGGCTCAACATCAATGGCGCAGGGCTGCTACCTGAATACCGAGGCTCCGGCGGGACAGCCATTTTGTACAGCGAGATATTCAAGTCTGTACGAGAGTCAGGTCAATTTCGACATGCCGAAGTTGTGCAGATAGGCATGGAGAATGAAGCCATGCAAAGGGAAATGGAAAACTTCGGCATCGATTTTTACAAAACACATCGCACCTACTCGCGAGGGCTGTAAAGTCTTTCAGAGCAAAAGAGGGGATGAAAAACACATATCCGCAATGACACAATCGGCATAAAATGAAAATACGTATTTGCTCGCCAGTAAGAAATCATAAATCAAGATCGGGAGAATCCCATGACCATCATTGTCGCTGACACCACCTGCGGACTTCCGCGCGATTTGCTTGCCCGGCGCGGAATCCCATTGATTCCGCAAGTCGTTATGTTTGGAGAAGAGGCATTTCATGACGACAAAGAACTCGATACAGCCGCCTTTTTGCAAAGACTGAAAGCCTCGAAGGAATTGCCAAAAACTGCCGCGCCTGAGCCGCCCTTGTACTTCCCCATTTTTGAAGAGGCAAAAAAGACGGGCGAAAGCGTGATTGTAGTTGCACCTACTGGAAAAGCCAGCGGAACGGTCCGTTCGGCGCAGACGGCCGCGTTGGAATTCCCCGGCGTGGATATCCGTGTGGTGGATACATTGACCATCTCGTGCAATCTCGGTTCACTCGTGCTGGTAGCTGATGACATGGCGAAAGCCGGCAAATCCGCTGATGAGATCGTGGATAAACTTAATTATCTAATTCCACGTGGAAAAGTTTACTTTCTTGTGGATACCCTTGAATACCTTGCCAAAGGCGGACGGATTGGCGGTGCAAAGAGACTGGTTGCCGAACTTCTGGAGATCAAGCCTATTTTGCAAGTGAAAGATGGACAGGTTGAAGCCTTTGAACAGCAACGGACAAAGCGGCGCGCGCTGGCGCGTCTTGTGGAAGTTGTGGCGGAACAATTCAAAGGCGGAGAAGACGGTCATTTGTGTGTGCTTCAGGTTGAGGCGGAGAAAGAAGCGGAAGCTCTCGCTGCGGAATTGAAAGCGAAGGTTAATGTTCCAGATATCCCCATTTATGAACTGCCGCCCGCCATTGTCGTTCACGCAGGACCAAAGGCAATGGGTGCCGGCTTTTTTGTGTAGACTATTTTTGCAGATAGCCTCGCAAACTGGATGGTATAATTTTTAAGCTCAACGCAAAATTCGCCACGAATGTGGTTGCTTAATTGAAGGAGAACGTGTATGTCTGGTCATTCCAAGTGGTCCACCATCAAACGAAAGAAAGGCGTGGCAGACGCCAAACGCGGCGCCGTGTTTACCCGCCTTGCGAGAGAGATTTCCATTGCGGCCCGTGAAGGCGGCGACCCCGATACAAATTTCCGTTTGCGGCTTGCCGTGGATAAAGCCCGCGCCGAGAACATGCCCAAGGACAATATCGAACGTGCCATCAAAAAAGGCACAGGCGAAGATAAGGACAGCGCTGTTTTTGAGGAGATTACCTTTGAAGGTTACGGTCCGCACGGCTCTGCTCTCATGGTGACTTGCGTAACTGACAACCGTAACCGCACCGTGCCAGACATGCGTCATGCCTTCACCAAATATGGCGGCAACATGGCTGAGCAGGGCGCAGTTGCCTGGCAGTTTGACCGCAAATCCTATTTTGCTTTTCCCGCCAGCCAGTTGTCCTTCGACAAAGCGTTCGAGCTGGGTATTGTTGTAGGAGCAGATGATGTCGTCGAAGGCGATGGCACGATCGAAATTTACGGCCCTGTGGAAGCCTTCAAGACCATTGCCGATGCGCTTCACCAGGTCCATGTTCATCCCGACGAAGCAGGCCTGCGCATGATCGCCAAGCAGGAAATGGAGCTCGATGTGGAATCAACCTTGAAGTTCATGAAAATGGTGGAAGCCATCGAAGAGCTTGATGACGTTCAGGATGTGTTCCACAACGTTAAAGTTTCAGACGAAGCAATTGCTGCCCTCGAAGCCGCTTAAAAACTTTTAACCGCAGAGATGCAGAGAGCGCAGAGTTTTTCTCTGTGTACTCCGCGACTCTGCGGTTAATTATTTAAGGATGTAGATGACCCTCGCCCTTGGAATTGACCCCGGCACTGCCACCACCGGATACGGACTCGTGCGCCTCATGCCTGATGGAGAACTGGTTGCTGTTTCCTTCGGCATCATCTCCACTCCAAAAGAAGCATCTGCTCCTGCGCGGCTTGAGATGTTATTCGATGATCTCAACAAGCTGTTGAAGAAATACAAGCCCAATACCGCCGCGGTTGAAAAATTATTCTTCTCCAGAAACGTCACAACTGCCATTGCAGTGGGGCAAGCCCGCGGTGTGATCATGCTCTGCCTGCAAAAGGCGGGCATTGAACCCCTCGAATACACTCCCAACGAAGTAAAGCAGGCTGTGGCTGGTTACGGCTCTGCGGATAAACGCCAGGTGCAGGAAATGGTGCGTGCCTTGTTGCAGTTGGACAAAATCCCCAAGCCTGATGATGCCGCCGATGCGCTGGCAATTGCGATCACGCATTTGAATACAAAGCGATATGAGTGAAGCAATCTCCATATAGCAGGAGACTGATTCGCAAAAAACGCTCGCAGTGACATATAATTATCCCATGATAGCAACCCTGCGTGGAGAAATCTCCCAAATTGAAGAAAACGCCCTGATCGTGGAAGTTGGCGGCGTGGGCATGCGCGTCTTTGTCCCTGCGCCGATGCGGACGAATGCCAAGGCGGGTGAGATGATGTTCATGTTCACTCATCTCGTCGTTCGGGAAGATGCGTTGACGTTGTACGGATTCGAATCCCAGGCGGACCGCGATCTTTTCAACATCCTGCTTGGCGTGGATGGAGTCGGCCCTAAAGTAGCTTTGTCGGTTCTTTCCACGCTGACGATTGATACCATCCAACGCGCCATCTTCGCCGATGAAGCAGACTTATTAAGCAAAGTCCCTGGGGTGGGGAAAAAGACTGCGCAAAAGATGGCCTTGCATTTGAAAGACAAACTCAAGCCGACCGATGCGCTTGCCAAACTGGCTGCGATGGCTGATTATGACAGCGAAGTCCTTGCTGCGTTGACCGCGCTTGGATACTCCGTGGTGGAAGCGCAAGCCGCCATTCAGTCCCTGCCGAAGGATGCGCCGAAAGAAGTGGAAGAACGATTGCGCGTGGCGCTGGGGTACTTTACAGGATGAAAGCTGGTGAACGAATCCACGTTCAAGCCTGCA
>JAEURE010000277.1 GCA_016789485.1 Anaerolineales bacterium
CAGGCTGGGTGTTAAAAACAAACAATCTCGAAGCGCCGACCCTGCTCACGGACGCGTCCCCCCGTTTCGGTTCGGTCATGAGGCGGTTGGATATCATCCACCCGGATTCCCAGCTTGGCAGCGCCTGGACTCTTGCCAGTAAAACTGGCGGCATTGCCCCCGTGGTCAGCGAAGATGGAATTCCCTATGGCATCATCAACGGCATGAGTCTCTTCAAATATTTTACCGATACCCTCGGACCGCGCCCCGGCGATACCACTGTACGCGAGATGATGTCAGCAAAATGCCGCGATGCGGCTGATACCACTGTTCCAAAATATCAGGCAAATGCTCATATCCGTGATTCGCTCAACAAATTATTGCGCGACGAACACAATGACTACTGGGTCGTGGATGAACATGGTGTCTACCTCGGCATCGCAAGTCAACGCGAAGTTCTCAATCCGCCACGCCTCAAAATCATTTTGGTCGATCACAACGAACCACGTCAGGCAATTGCCGCGCTGGAAGAAGCTGAGCTGCTTGAAATTCTCGATCATCATCGCCTGGGCAATCCGTACACCCATCAACCGATCCGCTTTACGGTGGATACAGTTGGATCAACTTCCACGCTAGTGACGGAGCTAACCGCCGAAGCAGGGCTCTCCATGCCGCCTCCGCTGGCAGGCACGCTTCTTGCCGGGCTGGTATCTGATACTCTTATCCTGACGTCTCCCACCACCACACAGCGCGACAAAGACGCAGCCGAACGCCTTGCCCGCTGGGCATTCGTTGGCGGGAGTCCGCTCAAAGGCGAAACCATCGAATCCTATGGCAATGCCGTGCTCAGCGCAGGCGCAGGACTCTCCAACCGCAAGCCTGAAGAGATCGTCAGCACAGACATTAAACCCTTCGAAGCTGGTGGATTCAAATTTGCAGTTGCCCAAGCCGAAGTGACAGACATTCTGCAACTGACTGAGCATCTGAATCCTTTGCAAATCGCCCTGAACGATCTGCGCGACAAACGCGGACTTGATTTCGCCATGCTCCTGGTCACCGACGTTGTGCGCGGCACAAGCCGTTTGCTTGTCTCATCCAATGCGCCAGGCATCTTGAATGACCTGCCTTATCCTCCGCTCTCCGACGGCACACGCGATGCCCAGGGCGTGGTTTCAAGAAAGAAACAATTATTACCTGCCGTGCTAGGCTTGTTGGAAAGTTAGCGAGTTCAAACAAAAATGAAATCCATATATCAAGCCCTTTCCGAACTCGAAAAAAATAATGGCTCTGCCGCCCTGTGCACTGTGACGAAAAGTGAAGGCTCCACGCCACGGCATGTAGGCAGCAAAATGCTCGTCTACCCTGACGGAAAATTCATCGGTACCGTCGGTGGCGGCGATCTTGAACATCGTGTGCTTGACGAGGCGTGGATGGCAATCAGTGACGGCCAGTCTCGCCTTCTACATTACAACATGGCTGATCCTTCACGCGGCGACCCCGGCGTGTGCGGCGGCCAGGTGGAGGTATTTGTGGAACCGATCCTTCCTCCCCCATTGCTCGTCGTTATTGGCGCCGGGCATGTTGGGAAAGCAGTTGTCCATCTGGCAAAATGGCTGGGATACCGCGTAGCAGTTTGCGATGACCGTGCTGAATTTTGTACACCCGAGGTTGTCCCCGGTGCAGATGCCTATTATCCAATTACGATGGATAAGCTCACCGAACATATCAAAATCGACAAGCGCACCATTTTGATTTTGACAACTCGCGGCTCAAGCGTAGATGCAGCTGGGATGACTCCGCTTCTAGACTCCGCTGCAAGCTACATCGGCGTCATCGGCTCCCGCCGCCGCTGGGCCACCACCGTCAAAGCCTTGAAGGAAAAAGGGATTTCCGAAGAAAAGATCACACGAGTCCACTCCCCGATCGGACTGGAATTACAGGCGGAAACGCCGGAGGAGATCGCTGTCAGCATCATGGCTGAGGTGATGATGCTAAAAGCCAAAGCGACGGGAATGCCAATGAAAAGCTGACAAGCCCCAGATCAAGAAAGAGGCGTTTTTGAAACGAAACGAGCTGAAATCCGTAAAGGGAATAGGAATAACGGTTCTTGTACCTGAAAGTCAGTTAGACTATAATTCGATTGTTATTCACTAAAAGGAGAAAAACATGGCTAGAATTTTTGACGTCATTGAATACCCCAATGAAATGACCGACGAGATCGTACACCGCTTCCCTGAAGAAGGGATTGGTGATTACCGCATTGGCTCGCAGGTGATCGTACGCGAGAGCCAGAGCGCAGTATTCTTCCGCGACGGGCAGGCGTTGGATGTGTTCAAGCCGGGGCGGCACACTATTGTCACTGCGAACATTCCCAAGCTGATTGATTTTATCGGCCAGGCGTTCAATGACCGCACACCGTTCCCTGCGGAAGTGTTTTTCGTTTCCCGCAAGGAATTTGCTAACAAAAAGTGGGGCACTGCGGCTTCCATTCTTGTTCGAACTCCCGGCGTTGGTTTCGGATGGCTTTTGCTGCAAGGCTTTGGAACGTTCTCCTTCCAGGTGAAGGATCCGCAGCAGTTCGTAACTCAGCTTGTAGGCGCAACAGGTTCCTACCGCTCTTCCGAAATCGAGGAGCGCCTGAAGACCATTCTCGTCTCCAAACTGGGAGATGTGCTGGGTGAGACTGCTGAAAAGACCGATCTGGCGACCAAGTTAAGCGGTTTGATCGAAGAACTCGGCGCTGCAGTCCGCGCCAAGGCGAAGGATGATTTTGAAGCCATTGGCCTAACCCTGAAATCTTTCTATATCGGCAACCTGAAACCGAGCGAAAAATCGGCGCAGGAATTGCGCGAACGCGGTTTGCTCGACCCCGCCATGTACACCCAATTGCAAGCTGCAGACGCCATGCGCGAAGCGGCAAACAACCAGAGCGGCGGCGCAGGTCTCACGGCTGGAATCGGCGCTGGCATGGGCATTGGCAATTTGATGGGACAGGCTCTTCAAGGTGGAATGCAAAACACCAACTCCAGCGGCGGTTCTGCTGGCGCAAAGATGCCTGATATTATGACCCCTGCCGAAGCAGCCCAATTCATGAAAGTAACTGAAGACGACATCCTCGAAGCGATCAAGGACGGAAGCCTGAAAGCGAAGAAAGTAGGCAAGGCTTTCCGCATTAGCAAGGATAATCTTGATACGTTTATGAACAGCTAGAAAACAGGATTTAACAAAAAAGGACTCTCCGTCGGAGAGTCCTTTTTTATTGACTATTCCAAGTCCGCTATAACGTCAGCAACTGAATCCAGTACATCACTTGCTAAAACAGAGGCGGTTGTACCAAGAACATCTGCTGCCAATAACCCAGCCTGAGCATGGATAAAAGTGCCAGCTACCGCGGCGTCATACGCGTCCAATCCCTGAGCAAGAAGCCCGACAATCAAACCAGCCAGCACGTCCCCGGTCCCTGCACGGGCAAGGGCGGGTGTGGCGACGGGAATCACAGTAGAACGTCCATCAGGCGAAGCGATGAGGGTAAATGCGCCTTTCAAAACGACTATGTGCCCCCATTCTTTTGCGTATTTCACAGCAACCACTTCGCGGTTGGATTGAATTTCTTCTGTTAACAAGCCTGTCAATACAGACATTTCGCCGGGATGCGGAGTCAGCACAGCGGGGGTGAAAAACTTTTTGTGCCAGTCTTTTATTCGCGAAATGTGCCGTAATCCATCCGCGTCTACGGTCATTGGTAATTTTATGGATGAAATTATATTTTCGATAAAGCTACCAGTTGATAGTTTATCGCCAAGTCCAGGCCCAACTAAAAACGCAGTAGCACGTTCAAGGTTTCGTAAAACATCATCAGCGGCGGCCGCAGAAATAAACCCATT
>JAEURE010000278.1 GCA_016789485.1 Anaerolineales bacterium
CGCGGGAAGTTGAGTCCCACCGCGCCTGTTGCGACAACTTTGGCGCGGTCACGAGCACTGATACCTGCGAGTTCAACGGGGTCGTTGGAGGGAGTGTCTGCGCAAATGATGATACTGTCAAAGCCGCGGTTGGCAGTCGCGAAGCGTGCCGCAACGGCAGACTCCGCTCCTTTGCGAATAACAGCCTGAACGTTAAGAGAGGAGGCGAGCTTGACGCGCTTCGGGTCAATGTCAATGCCGAGGACGTGGCATCCTGCCGCAGCCGCAAGTTGAATCGTCAATAACCCCAAAAGACCCAAACCGATAACGGCAACATTCTCGCCAAGCTGAGGCTCCGCGAGACGAAAACCATGCAGGGCGATCGCACCGAGGGTGGTGAATGCCGCAGATTCAAAGTCCACATTTTTTGGGAGGGGAGTGAGCAGGTTGCGCGGCACAACGTTGTATTCGGCATGCGTGGCATAACCGCCGCCCGCACACGCCACACGCTGACCAACTTTGAAGCCCTGCATATTTTTTCCAAGCGCAACGATGGTGCCCGCGGTGGAATAACCAAGCGCCATCGGTTGATCGAGACGATTGAAAACGGCATTGACGGTTGGCATCACACCTTCGCGTTTGGCTTTATCAAGAGTTTGCTTCACAAGGTCAGGCCGGGAGCGCGCTTTGCCGAGATAACTTTTTTCAGCAAATTCAACGACCATACGCTCCGTACCAGCCGAAACAAGGCTGGTCGAAACTTTGACAAGCGCTTGTCCCTCACGCGGAGTGGGGATGGGGATATCTTCGATGACTGTTTTTCCGTTTTTGATGTGCTGGAGGAGTTGTTTCATAGTAGGTGGGTGGTTAGTTAATTTGATAATTGTTTAGCTTTGCAATTGTTGGAAAGTATAACTCATATCATTAGGCGGTTTTCAAACGCATAAAATAAAACACAACATGACGTATGTCATGTTTTCAATTAAGGAAAAACTTAATTATTGAATTATTTTTTTCCAAATGCTATCCTATGATAAGAGTGGACGGCACCAGCCGTCCTGTTACTATTCCAAAAAGGAGATAACTATGGAACTAGGTGGCTACGCTAATAAGATTGCATGGGTTGACTTGGCTAACGGCAAAGTGGATTACAAACCCATCGCTGAAGACGATGCGCGCAAATACATCGGCGGACGCGGCTTGGGTGTTAAATATGTCTTCGACAACGGGCCAAAAGTTGACGCCCTCTCCCCAGACAACATCCTCTGCTTCATGAACGGACCGCTGACCGGCTCCGAAGCCAACATGAGTGGGCGCATGGCAATCGTGACAAAATCGCCTCTCACTGGAACCGTAACTGACTCTCACCATGGCGGCTGGTCTGCCGCCCGATTACGCTGGGCTGGTTTCGATGGTCTCGTCTTCAAAGGCAAAGCCGCCAAACCCACCTATGCCTACATCCATGATGACAAAATCGAACTGCTCGACGCCTCCGAAGTATGGGGCAAGGGTGTTCACGATACCATTAAACATTTCAAGGAAAAATACGGTGAAAAAGACCTCACCGTCATCACCATCGGACCTGCAGGCGAGAACCTTGTCAAGTTCGCCTGTTGGATCAACGAGAATGACCGCGCCTCCGGCCGCGGCGGTACCGGCTGTGTCGGCGGCAGCAAGATGCTCAAAGCCGTTGTTATCAAGGCTGAGAAAAAGATCGTCAAAGCCGCTAACCGCGATAAGTGGAAGGAAGCTCATAAGAAAGCGCTTGCCGAAATCATGGATGAGCGTGTTGTCACCTCCCCACGCAAGGGCGGTCTCTCTGTCTATGGCACGAATGTGCTCATGAACATGACCAACGTCATCGGCGGTCTGCCCACCAAGAACAGCCAATTCACCGGATGGGAGCATGCCGAAAAAGTCAGTGGCGAGTATGTCAACGACAACATCCTCGTGGATAATCCCACCTGCCACGCCTGCCCGGTTGCCTGCAAGAAAGAAGTCGAGATCAAGGACGGTCCATATGCCGGCCTGCGCATGGAATCGGTCGAATACGAACCTGCCTGGTCAGTTGGCACGAACTGCCTCAACGACGATATCCGTGTCGTCGCAAAGATGATCGACTGCGCCAACGACTACGGCTTCGACGCCATCGAAGTCGGTCACCCGCTCTCGGTCTGGATGGAAGCCTCCGAAAAGGGTTACGCCAACGGCTCCGGCACAATCAACTGGGGTGACGGCGCCGCCATGGTTGCCGCCGCTGAAATGATCGCCTATCGCAAGGGCTTCGGCAATGTCCTCGCTGAAGGCGCAAACGCAGTTGCCGCTCACTTCGGTCACCCCGAACTCGCCATGACCGTCAAAGGTCAGGGCGTGCCCGCATACGATCCGCGCGGCATCAAGGGCATGGGCCTCGGCTACGCCACATCCAACCGTGGCGCCTGCCACCTGCGCGGGTACACCCCCGCCGCTGAAGTCGTCGGCAACGTGTTGGGTCCATCCACCGTGGCAGACCCGCTCGCCTGGAAGGGCAAGGGTGAGATGAACTTCATCTTCCAGAACGTCCACGCCGTCACCGACTGTTTGGATCTTTGCAAATTCTCAACCTTTGCTGAGTCGCTTGATTCATTTGCCGCCCAGTATGAAGCGATGACGGGCGTCCCGTGCGATGCGGGCCACCTGCTCAAGGTCGGCGAGCGCGTTTACAACCTTGAACGCTATATCAACAATCTCAACGGTTTTGGCGAAGGCTCCGACACGCTTCCCAAGCGCTTCACCACCGAACCCTCCACCATGGGCGGTTCCAAGGGTCACGTCTGCGAACTTGATGATATGCTCGTGGAATACTACGAGAAGCGCGGATGGGTCAACGGCGTTGTGCCCGAATCCAAACTCAAGGAATTGGAGATCATCTAATTCCCGCTTCATTCCTAACGGAAGCCTGATTCTGTTTTCCAAATCAGGCTCTCTCCAATAAACAAAAAGCAGGGCGACTCTCGTCGCCCTGCTCGTTTTAATTATGAGTTTTCAGACTCTACCCGCCGCCCACTGCAGGGAAAACGTTAACCGTGTCTTCGGCTGTTATTTTTGTCTGGAATTCATCTTCCATAAATTGCACATCGCGCCCATTGATAAAAAAGTGGACATGCCCATACATGCGTCCCTCTTCATTGAGCAGTTCCTTCTTCATGGGAGGGAATTTTTCGATGATGGTATCCAGCAATTCCCTGGCGGTGATGCCGTGATCCACATCAAATTCAACGGTCTTGCCGCCAGCAATATCGCGCAGGGTTGCAAAGAAATTCACCTTCATAAAGTCATCTCCTTTTTAATCGCGTAACACTTCCACGTTTATTTTACCGCTCGAAATAGGGGAGAAAAAACTGACAGTGGAATCAGGCTGGAGAGGCGTATCAATTCCCAGCGGAGTCAGACGCGGATTCCTCCCATCCACATAGACGGGAACATCGGGGCGTAAATTACCGTTCGCGTCCATCAAATGGAAGGCGGTTTCGGGATATTTCTCGACCAGCAATGCCAGCAGTTCACGAAAAGAGGCGACACCGTCCGCGATCTCCAGGGACGCTTTGCCAACCGTGGTACGCATATTTGCGTAGAAACGAATCTGCATGTCTGAATCCTTATATCTATTTTATCATTTTCATGTGCAATAAAAAAGCTCGGATGCTTGATCCGAGCCTCGAAGTAAATCTATTTTATGGACATTGCACAATGCCCTGTGCCCACAGACATCCGCCGCAGACAGGAGCAATATCGTTGCCCAGGCAGTCTTCCTCGTTGGCTTCGGAAAGGTCGCAGCCGCCACAGAAGGTGCATGGGGCGAAGACAAAATTATGCAGGCGTTCGCGATAAGCAAGGTATTCCGG
>JAEURE010000279.1 GCA_016789485.1 Anaerolineales bacterium
GACATACCTTCGTCATCTCTGGACTTCCGCAGTTCACTGTGTGGAGGATTTCAATTCATACTTGAATTTCCTCTTAACGGCAAACTCGGAGATGCATTGGAAGCATGGGAAATGAACCGCAAGATAGCCCGCTTCAAAAAACAAGCGGGCTACGGTGTAGAAACAAATTTCTCCGCCGATGTTTGTCAGGGCAACTTTGATCATCACAGTGCATGGACTTTGAAAACCTTCAGTGAAAGACTTGAGAGCCTGAAAGTGTAAAAATGACTCGGATACTTTTTGGCCAATCCTATTATCTGCGCTTCGATCCTAAATTATGGGATGCAATGATGCCCTATCCGCCTCTTGGGACGTTGTATGCTGCAAGCTACATTCGCGAAAAGGGATATGATGTAGCTCTCTTCGATGCCATGCTCGCAGACTCGGAAGAGGAATGGGCGAAGTCCCTCAATGCGCACAAGCCGCAGTACGCTGTCATTTTTGAAGATAACTTTAACTACCTTTCCAAGATGTGCCTGCTGCGGATGCGCGAAGCAGCCTTCACGATGATCGGCATGGCGAAGTCTTGCAGATGCACTGTCATATTGTGCGGGGCAGATGCTACAGACCATTATGCCGAATATATCGAGCAGTGCGCAGACTATGTTTTGCTCGGTGAAGGCGAAGAAACGCTTGCAGAATTATTGGATAAATTATCTGCGGGGAAAGAGGCGGGAGATATCATTGGCCTGGCTTCGCGTTACACGCTTCAACCATCCCGTCGTGCTGATATCAAAAAACTTGATGCGCTTCCTTTCCCTGCATGGGATTTGATTGACATCTCAAAATATAAAAAGATTTGGATGGAGCATCACGGATATTATTCGATGAATATGGTCACCACTCGCGGATGTCCGTATCACTGCAATTGGTGTGCCAAGCCGATCTGGGGACAGCGCTATAACTCACGCTCGCCTGAAAATGTGGCAGCGGAAATGAAATGGTTGAAAGAAAACTTTGCGCCCGATCATATTTGGTTTGCTGATGATATTTTTGGTTTAAAGCCGAATTGGGTGGAGAGGTTTGCGGAGTTGCTGCGTGAAAGTGATTCTGTAATTCCGTTTAAATGTTTGAAGCGCGCTGATTTGGTGACGGAACAAACCGCGCGGGCCCTTGCGAACGCAGGCTGCAAGACCGTTTGGCTTGGCGCGGAATCTGGTTCTCAGAAAATTTTGGATGCGATGGAAAAGGGCGATATGGTGGACGATATTTATCGCGCCGCGGAGTTGTTGCATAAAAATGGAATCGAGGTTGGTTTTTTCTTGCAATTTGGTTACCCGGGTGAGACGTGGGAAGATGTGCAGAAGACCTTGAAAATGGTGCGGGAGTGTGCGCCTGATGACATCGGTGTGTCGGTTTCGTATCCGCTGCCTGGGACGAAATTTTATGAACGCGTGAACATGGAGCTGGGAGAAAAACAAAACTGGGTTGATTCGGATGATCTTGCCATGCTATATCGTGGACCGTTCCCGCAGGAGTTTTATCGTATTTTGCATGGACGAGTTCATCACGAATTCCGTTTGCTTCGTGCATGGCGCAAAAAAGATTTGCGTGGAATTGTTCGCACGCCGTACTATTTACTCGGTATGGCGCGTGCTGAAATGCGTCTGCGTTCATTCGTTCGATAGTCAGTTTTGGAGTACCTCAGTCATTTAATCATTCCTATGCATCTCCTCGAAAATATTGGCTGGACGGTTATCTCTCGCATCAGTACGCAGGGTGTGGCGGTCTTGTCGAATATCTTGCTGGCGCGTTATCTTGGCAGTGATGGGTTTGGTGAATATGCATTTATTTCATCAGTCTTGTTGATTGGGAATGCATTTAGTACCTTTGGCATGGACATGATCCTGATTCGTAGTTTGGCGTCCGGGGGAAATTCATTTAATTTGGCGGATGGGCTTCTGCTTCAACTACTGCTTTCCCTGTTTTATATTTCTTGTGTTTTTTTGACAGGATTATTTACCCCTGTTGCCTCGTCTCTGAAAATTTATATTTTTGCTCTGCTGCCTCTGGCTTTCTTTACCATTTTCAACATCGAAATGCGCGCCCGCCAGGAGATGAAAACCTTTTCACTTCTGCAATTTGCGGTTTCCCTCATGCAATTGCTGGCTGTTCTCGTTCTTTGGTTTCTTCATGCGGATATCAATAGCCTTGCTGTTTTTATGGTAATTGGTTACATCGCAAGTGCGTTACTTGCTATTATATTTTGCATACCATCCATCACGCAATGGCGTTTCTCCCTTTTGAAATCTTTCTCTCTGCTAAAAGTCAGCTTTCGCATGGCAGTGATTGGGACATTGCGCCTGGTGTATGAAAAGATTACCATTGCTATTATGCCAGCCTTGGCAGGGCTTTCCATGACGGGCATTTTCTCCGTCTCTTCCCGTTTGGCAGATGCGGGCAAACTTGGACATCTCTCCGCTTTTACAGCGCTCTATCCCGAGATGGCGCGGGATCCTGGTTTCGGCCGGCAAATGAAGGGACTTCGCTTAATGCTTGGCGCGGCTTTTTTGATTTCTGTCTTTATATTCATCTTTGCTGAAACGATCATCTACTTTCTGTTTGGCGCTGAATTCATATCATCTGTTCAACCGTTGCGGATTATGATTTGGGTTATCGTCCCGTACGTATTGGTTACCTATACTTCGCTGGGGTTGGTCGCACTCGGTAATGAAAAATCCGTCCTGTCCTGCCAGCTTGCTGCGCTCGTTATTTTACTGACTTCGCTAGTCATATTCACACCTGTATTTGGTTTGAGCGGCGCGGCGGCTGCGATTTTGCTGGCTGAAATTATTCATGCTGTATTGTTGCTGTATCACTGGAGAGTGCATGTCGTTTCCAAACTTCCCTGACAAAAAACAAGGCGAACCTGTTATGAAGCCTAAAGATACGATTGAAATGCGCCGCACCTTTGGGCGATTCCCTGCAGTTGATCCGCCCAAAGGATTGATCTTATGTTTGAAGAATGATTTGCCCTATCAATTGCGCTGGAAAACCCCAGTTCAAAAAGTGGGGCGGGTGATGGGTGACGTCTTCCTCGTCAAACGCACGCGTGGACGCGTTGGCGTACTCTCCAACTTTGGGATTGGCGCGCCTGTTGTTGTCTCGCTTGCTGAAGAGATGATCGCGTGGGGTGTGGAAAGGTTTGTTATTCTTTCCTGGGGCGGTGCTTTGCAAAAAGAATTACACACAGGTGATGTTGTTCTCAATGATCGTGCTATCCGCGATGAAGGGGTCTCACATCATTATCTTCCCGCTGAAAAATATGTGTCTTCTGATTCTTCCTTGAAACTAAAAATAGAAAGCCATTTAAACTCGCAAAATATTAAATTCACATCTGGTGCAACATGGACTACTGACGCACCCTACCGCGAAACGAAAGAAGAGATCCTGCAATATCAGTCTGAGGGCATCCAGACGGTTGAGATGGAAATTGCAGGTTTGTTTGCTCTTGCTCGATTCCGCGGCGTGAAAGCTGCATCCATTGTGATCGTGGCAGACCGCCTTGCAAATCTCAAGTGGGAATCCCCTCTGGGTATGAAGGAAATCAATCAATCTTTCGAGGCCGCCTACAATGCCGCAATTGATGCACTCAACGAGGACGCATGAATTTTATTTGTCCGCGCTGCCGTGGGGATTTGCAGAAAAAATCTGAGTTTGAATTATTTTGCTCACGAGATGATCTCACATTTAAACAGGAAAATGGGATTTGGAGATTTCTTCTGCCCGAACGCGAATCCCATTACTCCCGCTTCATTTCCGACTATGAAGCTGTTCGTCGTTTCGAAGGGCGTTTCTCCCCCGACTCATCCTACTACCGTG
>JAEURE010000027.1 GCA_016789485.1 Anaerolineales bacterium
TTCCTTCACTTCGCCATCAACAACATCAGGTCCCGCGTCACTGGATGGAGAACCTTCCGCTTCGCCCCCACCCGCAGCTTGACCCTGCTCATAAACAGATGCGCCAATCTTTTGAATGGCTAGTCCCAACGCCTCTGTAACAGCTTTGATCTTATCCACATCCTCACCCTGCGCCGCAGACTTAACCTCCGCAGCCTTGGTTTCAACTTCACTTCGTAGTTCAGCAGGGACTTTGTCGCCAAATTCGCGTAAAGCCTTTTCCGCAGCATAGGCAGTGTTATCTGCATTATTGCGTGCCTCGATCAAATCCTTGCGCTTGCGGTCTTCCTCAGCATGAGCTTCCGCATCCTTGCGCATTTTCTCAACTTCACTGTCACTCAAACCAGAGGATGCAGTGATCGTGATGTGCTGTGAACGCCCGGTTGCCTTGTCTTTCGCACTGACTTTCAAAATGCCGTTTGCATCCACATCAAAAGTCACTTCGATCTGCGGCACGCCGCGCGGAGCGGGGGGAATTCCATCCAAAATAAATTTACCCAGCGACTTGTTGTCATTCGCCATCGGGCGTTCTCCCTGCAGAACGTGAATCTCTACCTGGGTCTGGTTATCACCAGCAGTGGAGAATACCTGTGAGCGGCGTGTCGGAATGGTTGTATTGCGTTCAATTTGAGCCGTGGCAACGCCGCCAAGCGTTTCAATGGCGAGGGTTAAAGGCGTCACATCGAGGAGAAGGATATCCTTCACTTCCCCGCCAAGCACGCCGGCTTGAATTGCCGCACCGATCGCAACAACTTCGTCAGGGTTCACGCCTTTGTGCGGATCTTTGCCAAAGAAAGCACGCACGCGGTCTTGAATGGCGGGCATACGGGTCATGCCGCCCACCAAAACAATTTCGCTGATATTACCGGCATTTAATCCAGCGTCCGCCAATGCCTGTTTGACAGGAGCAATCGTTCGGTCGACAAGATCCGCTGTAATTTGTTCCAGCTTGGCGCGGGTCATGGTCATCACCAAATGCTTGGGACCATTTGCATCCGCAGTCAGGTAAGGCAGGTTGATTTCAGTCTGCATTACCGTGGAAAGTTCGATCTTGGCTTTTTCAGAAGCTTCCTTGAGACGCTGTAAAGCCTGGCGGTCATTATTCAGATCAATGCCGTTATCTTTTTTAAAGGTCTCGATCAGATGATCCATGATACGCAGATCAAAATCATCGCCGCCAAGGAAGGTATCACCGCTTGTGGCACGAACCTGGAAGACGCCGTCACCCACATCAAGAATGGACACGTCAAATGTACCGCCTCCAAGGTCATACACAACAATGACCTCATTTTTCTTTTTGTCGAGACCGTATGCAAGCGATGAAGCGGTCGGTTCGTTGATGATGCGAAGCACTTCGAGTCCGGCGATCTTGCCCGCATCTTTTGTGGCATTACGCTGTGCATCATTGAAATATGCAGGGACTGTAATCACCGCCTGCGTAATCGTTTCACCCAAATATGCTTCCGCATCCGCTTTGATCTTCGCGAGGATCATTGCAGAGACTTCCGGCGCAGAATAATCTTTCTCGCCTAATGTCACACGCACATCGCCATTTTCCGCAGCATTGACAGCATACGGTACGCGCTTGCGGGTACGTTCCACTTCAGGGTCGTCAGCCTTGCGCCCCATAAAACGCTTCACTGAAAAAATTGTGTTCTGCGGATTCGTGATCGCCTGGTTGCGCGCCACGCGTCCCACTAAACGTTCGCCGTTCTTATTCATCGCCACCACAGAAGGGACGAGTCGTTCGCCTTCCGCAGAAGGAATCACAACCGGCTCCCCGCCAGACATAACAGCGGCAACCGAGTTGGTCGTACCTAAATCTATTCCAATGATTTTTGCCATGAGTTCTCCTAACCTTCAACTTTTAACCGAATTTATTGCGCCACTCTAACCAACGCAGGTCGAATCACTCGCTCGCCGAGCATATATCCGTTTTGCACAACATCGATCACATGTCCGCTTTCAACTTCATTGCTGGGTTCATGCGAGATGGCTTCATGAAAGTTCGGGTCGAAAGCCGCGCCCTTTGCTTCGATACGCTTGACACCTTCGTTCTCCAAAATGTTTTGGAACTTGCGCGCGATCAATTCAATACCGCTCGCCCACGCATCATCCGCAGAGCGATTTGCCAAAGCTCGTTCCAGATCATCGAGCGCGGGCAAAACCTTCTTGACAATTTCGCCTTTCATACTGGCATACATCATCTCGTTGTCACGCTCAATGCGCTTCTTGTAATTTTGGAATTCAGCCTGAGACCTTGCCCACCCATCTTTATATTCGGACATCTTTGCCTCGGCTTCCTTTAATTGATTGATCAACGCCTCACGCTCCGCCGACGCCTGACCAACATCAACAGGCATTTCTTCCACTGGAGCCTGAATTTCATCTATTGGTTCTTCTTCGTGTTTATGCTTCTCTTTTGCCATGTTTCTCACTCTCATTGTTTTATGTCATCCTGCGCTGCGCCCACTGCAGGTAGGACATGATTTTTTATTCACCCGAAATCGTATCATTCACCAAATCGCTCAACAACCCGGCAACATATCTTACAGTTGGAATGGTACGTGCATAGGACATTCTCATCGGTCCCAGCACACCTAACGTACCCGTCGCCATGCCAGGGACGCCATATCTCGCGATGACCATCGAGCATTGGCGAAGTTCATCCAATTCCCCTTCGCCGCCGATCAATACTTGCAGCCCGCCGATATTGCTGTTTGTAGTGGTACGCGCCAGCAAATCTTGTAAAGTGGTGCGCTCTTCAAAAAGCTTCAAAGTCTTGCGCGCCTCGCCTGAACCTGAAAATTCGGGTTCATTCAATACATTCGTCAAACCGTCGGTATAAATCTCGCCAGAGACTCGGCTTGCTGAATTACGCATATCCTGCAGGATGAGAATCAGAATATCCTGATCGAGCGGATCAGAGCGATGTGGCAGCGAGGAAATTGCGTCCACAGCCAGACCAGCTAACAGGGCGTTCAGACGCGCGGCGGTTTGGCTGAGTCGCTCCTGTGGGACAGGTTCGGTCAGAGTCAAAATCTGCTGGGAAACTTCCCCGCCCGCCATCACCAACACCATAAGAATCTGCCTGCCTTGCGTGGAGATCAATTCAACGTGTTTGTATTTTGCCTGCTCCACATGCGGAGCCGTGACCATCGAAACACCTTGCGATTGATTGGCAAGAATGGAAGCCGCAAGGGTCATCCACTGATCCATGTCGGCGCGTGATTGGTAGAACTGGTGCGAGATGGTGTGTTGCACGCTCTCAGGCAGTTCTGCATCCTGCATCATCTGGCTGACAAAATAGCGATAACCTTCTTCTGAAGGGACGCGCCCGGCCGATGTATGCGGCTGGCGCAGGTAGCCCATTTCAGTCAGGGCTGCCATTTCATTGCGAATGGTAGCCGCCGAAAGTCCGAGGTGATAATGCTCCGCCAGCCGCTTCGAGCCGACAGGCTGAGCGGATTCTATGTAGTCTCGTATGATAAGAAGAAGGAGTGTCTTCTGGCGTTCTGTCAGGTTGTTCATATTCATAATTTAGCACTCCCAAATCGAGAGTGCTAGCATTGTTCAATAATGATAACAGTGCAAAAAAGGGAAGTCAATAAGAGGAGTGTAAGAATTATTTACAAAAGGCGAACAAAAAGAGGAAAAGCGTTTGCTTTTCCTCTTTTACACAGCGTATATGTATTACGGCGTTTTTATACTGGGACGCCATGCTGGGTCGAAATCCAACCCGGGATCGGTTGTAATTCTTTCCCGTCCACCACCTGCAGCAGTCATGTAGAAAATATCCATATTCTTTTCTTCCACAATACCCTCATAAGCGAGGTAAAAACCATCTGGAGAATAATCCACATTTTCAACGGTAAGCACATTAATCGGCATCCGCTTCCCCTGCTCTACACTGCGGTCTGTGGCGGAAATACTCATTAAATACGGATTACAAAACGTAGTTGCGCAACGTTGGTTGAAAATAATGAGGTCACCGCTTGGCGACCATGTGGGAATATAATCATTGAAAGCCTGTCCACTGCGAACGATCTGCCTGGGGTTTTCTCCATTTGCATCCATCACCCATATTTGATAGACGCCAACGCGTCTTACTGTATAAACCATTTGAGAGCCATCTGGCGACCAGGCTGGCTGGCGGGATTCAACCTTTTGAGCTCCCTTGGTGATTTGAGTGGATTTGGAGAGATCATCTACAGCGACAGAAAAGATTTCCATTTGTCCGGTGCGCAGAGAAGTAAAAGTAATGGTATTTCCATCCGGAGACCAAGCCGGGTCAAAATCTCCACCGGGCCCGGGTTGGATGGGCGTCAGTCCTGTACCGTCCGCATTAATGATGTACAAACTGGCATTGAAGTAGATATCGTCCATGCCTTTACAAGGGGAGATAAAAACCAGTTTCAATCCGTCCGGCGACCAGGATGGCTGGCAGGCACCATTGGCCATATTGGTAACTTGTGTAGCACCATTTGTATTCAAGTCAACAAGGAAGATTTGTGGAATTCCAGAACGACTGGATGCAAATGCCAGATGACCCGAACCGCCGCCAAGTGCAATAGGAGTGCTCGGAACAATTGTCTCGGTCGGCAATCCCGTTTCAACCACGCCAGGGATCAAGGTATTGGTAGGCCCGGTTGTCGGCGTGGGCGGTATTTTCGTTGCTGTTGGCAATATAGTTGAGGTAGCCGTAGAAGCAGCGGTACTGGTAGGTAAAGGAACTGTAGGTGTTACTATCAAGGTAGCTGTATTCGATGGCAGGAGGAAGGGTATCATTCCACGCACATTGGAGGGCAAAATTGCAGGCGCAAAAAATGGAATGCTTACCGCAAGCAGAATCAATAGCACAAAAATAAAACGAACCAATGTATTGCGGCGTCTGCGCTCGCGTTCTTTTTGTCTTTTTAATGGAGATACGAAGGGTTGTTCCTCTTCCAATCTGGTCGGGGGGTGAACCGGTCCTTTTGGAGAACGAACTGGCGTCTTCTCTTTAATCGGAGTTGCTGCTGCTTCGTCCATTTCCTTCGGAGGAAAAGCATCCACTGGAGGCGGGACCACAGTGTAACTGCCTGGTATTTGCTGTGTTTTGGATTTGGCACCCAACAGCGCTTTTTTGAATTCTTCCGCAGTCTGGAAGCGATCGCTCGGATCCACAGCCATGGCTTTTTCAATTGTCGCCGCCAAACGACGGGATACTTTTGAATTGCGCTTCCGTAATGGAGTCAACTGCGCATTATCCATGGCACGGGCAAGCCCATCTTCAGGAATAATTCCGCATAACGCCGCATACAGCGTAGCCCCTAACGAATAAATATCCGTGCGCGGATCGGTGCGTGCGGTCCCATATTGTTCGGGCGGAGAATACCCCGGAGTCATGGCGCGGGCGCCGGTTGTAGTAGCCTGACTTGCGCTTTGATAGACTTTGGCAAGACCAAAGTCCACTAAAAAGATATGGCCATCCGGCGTGATCTTGACATTGCCGGGTTTAATATCGCGGTGGAGAATCGGGGGTTTGCGAGAATGCAGATAAGAGAGCGCGTCACAGATGGCTGCGCCGATATGAACTGCGTCATCTTCGGTGAGCATGCCAAGGCGTTCCATGCGGAACCGCAGATCCTCACCTTCGATAAAATCCATGACAAGATATTGACCTTGATCGCCCAGGACGATATGGTCTGATACACGCGGCAGGTTGGGATGCCTCAAGTTGGCAAGAATTACAGCTTCCAAACGGAATTGGCGCGCATATTCATCCGTGGTAAACAGGTTTTCCTTAAGGGCAATATGAACGCCAAGGTTTTCATCCACAGCGCGATATACAGACCCCATGCCACCCTGGCCGAGAATTTCTATAATTCGATAACGATTATGAAGGAGTGTGTCTTTTTCGAGCGTCATCTAAAACCTGATTACCTGCCTAATCAGTGGTGAATTAACAGCCTGCACCCTGAAGCATCATGAATTTTTTATTGAGTTTCCTGAATGAGCGCATATTATATCAGATTGAAGATTTGCGATTACGATCTTCAATTAACTTGAAACGAATGAAAACCCATGGAGCGCCGCCCGTCACCCACCACCCTACCAGCGCATAGCGGATGAAGCGCAGGGAATACACAATCAGACCATCGCCGCGCGGAAAAAGTTCCCCCAACCCCATCCACAGGATAAGCACACCTACCAGACCAATGACATAACGAAGAGCACGCATCCATAGCGGACCTGATGCCTGATACCCGCCCATTGACACGATCCACGCGAGACCAAAACCCAGCCCGAAGACCGTCCCCGCAGAGGTGAAGACTCCGTTTGGGTCTACCGGTGCAGGCAACTCGGTCCCGACAAGAAGCGCATTATCCATCCAAGACGCGGGAATTTGAAATCCACTTCTTAATGAAACAACCAGCATCCCCAATACTACAAATATCATCGAAACAATAAACGCAACCACAGTCTGTTGTGCAAATGACTGTTTGGCAAGCCAGGCGGCAACGGGATCCCAAAAACGTACGAATGCCCATAGGATGACCCCGCCAAACAGCCACCCAATCAAAACATCATGCGGAAAATGTGCGCCAAGATACAAGCGTGAAAAGCCAATAAAGAAAATGAGCAGGATGGCCGCCACCCAAACCCAGGCCTGTTTGCGATAAGCCGCAATGATGCCCCAAACGCTCATGGCATGTTGGGCATGTCCTGATGGAATACCAAAAGTAGTTTCAGGCCAGAGCCCGCGGATGTGTGAACTTATCCAATAGGGACGCGGACTTGCGAAAAGCAGTTTACCCATATAGTTGAACATGCTGCTTGTCACGAGGATGAATCCCACTCGCAAACCCAATGCGGAGTCAATACTCCAATAAATAAGCGGCAGGACAAGGAAAAAGAAGTCCTCTGTTCCGAGGTAACTGAAAAATTGCATGGGGACGATCAACCAATCCCCCATGCTTTGTAGTCCGATAATAAAAGCGATACCGCTGTCAATAAGGGTCTGCATACAGTCCTCCAGTAGGGTTTTTGGCGCTTCGCAATTGACGAACACGCGGCCTTCATTGTACACTCATTGAATGGAAAAATCACGCACCCGATGGTGGGACCTCCCGTCTGCCATCTTTTTATTTCTGATTATCCTTTTTTCTGCATGGAGGCTGCAAGCCACTGATTGGGCTGAAGGGCTCAAACACGTCCGTAATGTGGCATTGCTGGGGCTGGTGATCGGACTGGCTTTGGGGCAGAGCGCATTCCGAAAACGCAGCGTCATTTTTTTGTCCATCGGCTATATGCTGGTTGTTTTTATCTGGCAATGGTTCGGCTATATTGAATTTTCAGAAGAAGAAGCCTATCTTGGGGACAGGCTCCTGATTTTAGCGGGCAGGTTGCTGACCGGCTTGAGCGAATTCGCAGCGGGCAGACCCGTGAAAGATCCGTTGTTCTTTCTGGCTTTACTATTTATTCCATATTGGTTCACTGCGCTGGTCAGTGGGTATCAATTAACCCGCCACGCAAATGCGCTTGCCGCCGCGCTGCCCAGTGGGGTTTTGATGTTCTTTATTTACCAGAACCACTATACCACCCGAGATTACACCTGGCTTTTTGGAGCGTATCTGCTCGCGGCACTGCTTTTGTTGGGACGGATTAAGTACATTGCAGACCGAATCAAGTGGAAGGATCAGCGTGTACAGGTTCCGCCAGAAAGCAGCATGGATATCAACAATGCGATCATGGCTTGCGCGGCGGTGTTGATTTTGGTGGTGTGGCTTGTCCCCTACACTGTGCCGTACAACACGAACGCCAGGAGAGCGTGGCAAAAAGTATCTGCAAACTGGTTTTCAGAGAATGAGCAAATAGATAACATGTTTGCCGCGGTCAAGAAGGATAAAGTTCCCTCCAGCGATTTTTACCGCAACGAATTAGCTCTTGGAACACGGGCTTCGCAAAGCGAATCCATCGCTTTTCTTGTGTATGCGCCGGCTGCAGCACAGGATTTTCCCAGACTGTATTGGCGCGGACGCGTCTATGACCGTTTTGAGGAGGGACGCTGGCAAACCTCTGATGTGGAAAACAAAAAATATGTTCCGCAAGATGGCGACTTTAAGATTCCTGATACAGGTCAACGCTTCAACTTGAATTTTTCCTACAGCGTTTATATCAAGGGACAGACCATTCTTTATTCGGCGGCACAACCTGTTTGGACCAGTCACCCTGCCAGCATTGCTCATTCCGTCATTCCCGGTGAAACTGACCGGGAGGAGTTAATGGACATCGTGGCGCTGCAAGCGTCACCGTATTTGGAAGCGGGAGAGACATATCATACCAATGCATTGCTGGCGAATCCCACCATCCCGGACTTACAGGAAGCCGGACAGGAATATCCAGCATGGGTGACTGAAAAATATCTACAATTGCCCGCAGATTTTTCGCCACGGATTCAGGCTATGGCATTTGACATCACCGCAGAACTCGATAACCCATATGACCAGGCGGCAGCCATCACAAATTACCTGCGCTCTGAAATTGAATACACGCCTGTTGTTTCCTTCCCTGATGAAACCGAAGACCCGCTGGAATATTTTCTATTTGTAAGCAAGCAAGGCTTCTGTAATTATTACGCCAGCGCTGAAGTGTTGATGTTGCGTTCCATTGGCATCCCTGCGCGCCTTGCTGTAGGATTTGCGCAGGGCGAGCCAAATTTACAAAGTTCCTTCTATACCGTGCGTGAGCGGGATGCACACGCCTGGCCCGAAGTCTATTTCCCGGGGTACGGTTGGATCGAATTTGAACCCACGGGAAATCAGGAACCTGTTGATCGCCCGGCGGATCGGGAGGAGAGCCCTTCCAACGAAGGTCTGATCAACAATCCCGTTGATCCTGAGGCGCTGGCACAGCAGGAGCCGCAATTCATCCCACCCGTGGAAAGGGACACCACAGGCATACTTCCCCGCGCACAATTGGTTCCGCTTGGCATTTTCGGCGGAGTGATATTGCTTTTTGTGGCGGCTTTCTTTATCAAGAGACGTTACGCTCCAAACATGCAAACCGCCCTGATCCTGAAAAATGTGGTCGAACGCAACGGATGGGAAACTCCCATCTGGCTGAACCGCTGGACTCTATGGGCAAACCTCAATCCAATTCAAAAGTATTTCCACAGCATCAACGTCAGCCTGCGTTGGATGAAGGCACAGCAAGCGCTGCACGTCACGCCTGCCGAACGTGCCAGCGTTCTTCAGGGACTTCTTCCGTCTGCAGCTACGTCCATTGAAACCTTGCTTGCAGAATACCAATCCGCTTTGTTCAGCAAGCGTGGGGGCAATGTTCAATCTGCCCGCAGCGCAGCCTGGAACATTCTTTATCAAACCATATATGCGCGTCTAAAATTCTTCATCTTAGGATACAATTAGAAGAACAGGCGAGAAAACTCGAGCCAAATCTAACGGTATCCTTTATGAATTCTGAACAAACACGGCCAAGATTAGTACACGACCAATTGCTGACCCTCAGTGCACAGGCGGGAAGGATTCGCACTGAATTAGAGGCAAGCAAATTAAAACTCCCAAAAAACATAATTGAAGATCTTGATAACCTGCAATCCTCTCTTGGGCAAATCAGTGAACGGATTGAAGCCTTTCAACGTGAAAACGGCAACATGCTTGCGCTTGCCGATGTGGGGCAGGTCATCAATTCATCTCTTGAGCTGGATGAAGTGCTGCGCATTGTGATGGACAATATCGTCCGTTTGACAAAGGCGGAACGCGGCTTCCTCATGCTGCGCGATGAAAACAACGAAATGACCATTCGCATGGGGCGCAATTGGGAAATGGAATCCATCAATTCGTCCGAGAAAAACGTCAGCCGGACTGTTGTACAGCGCGTGATCGACACAGGCGAAGCCATCGTCACAAC
Source organism: Anaerolineales bacterium (assembly GCA_016789485.1). Taxonomy (GTDB): domain Bacteria; phylum Chloroflexota; class Anaerolineae; order Anaerolineales; family Villigracilaceae; genus Villigracilis. The sequence goes on from JAEURE010000027.1 coordinate 9,952, forward strand.
CAACGCGCAGGAAGACCAGCGCTTTTTAGAACAGGAAAGTATTGTCGCTTTCAACCTGCGCTCTATTTTATGTGTGCCGCTTAAAGTAAAGAATGAACTCATCGGTGTGATCTATGCCGACAACCGCATCCGCACGGGTATTTTTGCAGAAACAGAGCGCGATCTGCTGGCAGCCTTTTCAAATCAGGCGGCTGTCGCCATCGAAAACGCGCGCTTATTCTCTTCCCTCAAACAAACTCTTGAAGAAGTGACCGCGCTCAAAAACTTAATGGACAATGTCTTCGCATCCATCGCCAGCGGCGTGATCACTGCGGATGTTCAGGAGAAAGTTACTCTCGCGAACAAAGCTGCGGAAAATATTCTGGGCGCCACTTCGGAAGACATCATCGGTCATTATCTTAAAGAAGCGCTTGCCTCTGTCTCGAATGAAATTGAGCCGCGTTTGATCGAAGTCCGCGAAACGGACAAGGCGATTGTTGACCTTGAAGTCAGCCACTTCCTCCCCAACCGCGGCAATGTGGATTGGCGCTTGAACTTCTCGCCTCTCAAGGATGCGGGACAAAAAACTCAAGGTGTGGCAATTGTCCTCGACGACCTGACAGAACGAAAAAAGTTGGAAGCGCAGCGTCGCCTCTTTGAACGCATGGTCTCCCCGGCCGTCATCGAACAACTTGACCCGAACAGCCTGCAGCTCGGCGGCAAACGTGTGGACCTCACCGTTCTATTTGCAGACATCCGCGGATTTACGACCTACAGCGAAAGCCTCGCGCCAGAGAAACTGGTATTTATTTTGAACCGTTATCTCGCCGCCATGGCTGAAGCCGTCCTCGCGCAGGAAGGCACAATCGACAAGTTCATGGGCGATGCTATTATGGCATGGTTCAATGCGCCTGTCCCGCAGCCAGATCACACCCTGCGCGCGGTCAAGACCGCAATTGCCATCCGCAACTCCGTCGAGAATCTATACAAGGAACTTCCCGAAGATTCACACCTTGCCTTCGGCGTTGGCATTCACTATGGAGATGCCGTCCTCGGTTTGATCGGCACCGAAAAACGCCTCGAATATACCGCCATCAGCGACAGCGTCAACACGGCAAAACGGATTCAGGAAAATTCAGCGAAGAACCAGATCCTCATCAGCAAGGAAGCCTACGAGCGGGTAAAAGATGTAGTGGAAGCAAAACCGCACGTAAGCATGAATGTAAAAGGCAAGACCCAGCCAATCGAAGTATATGAGTTGATGGGATTAAAATAGCCTGACATCAAAAAAAGACTTCCAAAGTTTTGGAAGTCTTTTTATTTCGTTATCCTCTTTCCCCTGCTCTTTCCACAAACCTCAACAAACTATTCATCCCCAATTCAACAGGTTTCAGATCAATATATTCATTTACAGTGTGAGCACCATTGCCTGTGGTGATTCCCATCACCACGGCGGGGATGTTTTTGCTCAACGGGATATTTGCGTCAGTTGACCCCGCAGTGAGGATCGCCTCCAATCCCTGTTCGCGGGTGCAATTCACAGCCAGTTTCACTAATTCATGATCAATGGGAATTTCTCCCGCGGGGCGTTCGCCAATCACTTCTGCTGTGATCTTTACACCTTCACGGCTGGCATTAATGAGTACATCTTCCACTTGATGAACAAGTTTTGAAAGCGCATTCGGGGATTCCGAACGCAAATCCAATTCACATTTTGCTTCGGCTGCCAGCACATTGATGCCAGTCCCGCCCGCCATTGTACCGACATTCATCGTTGTACGTGGTTCGCGCGGCAAACGGAAAGCAGTCAACTGAGTCACCAGCGAAGCCAGTTCATGCACAGCAGAAGGCTGTCCATAATCCGACCAGGAATGTCCGCCCGCTGTTTTCGCAGTGATCCGATAACGCTTCACACCGATTGCCTTATGATACACATGCCCAAGCGCAAGTCCCTCCAGCACAAGGTAACCAAGCACATCCGCGCCAAAACGCTCCACCACACCCCGCATCCCGCGCAGGTCGCCAAGTCCTTCTTCTCCTACATTTGCCACAAACCAAACATCCTGATTGAGCAAAAGGTTTCTTTCACGCAGCGACCAGAGGATTCCAAACAAAGCTGCAACGCCGATGGAATTATCCCCAATGCCAGGGGCGTAGACGCGCTCCGCTTCTTTCCTAATCTGCAAGTTGATACTCGCAGGAAACACTGTATCCAAGTGGGCAGATATGATCAACTCTTTGGCTTTTTTCTGTTTCCCCGGCAAACGTGCAAAGACGTTTCCCAGGGAATCCATGGAAACATCCTTTAAATTTTCCCTCAAGAAAAGATCGCGCACAAATTCGCCGCGCGGACCTTCAGAAAATGTCGGTGCAGGGATTTGTTGGATCTGAATAGCCAGTTCGAGGACTCGGTTCGATATGTCTGCCATGGTATGTGTCCTTTTTAGATTTCCCGTGCCATTTCTTTCAATGAGTGCAATCGAGCAGCAGCCAGCCCGGGCAAAACGCCCAGTGGGTAGAAAGGACCACTGCCTTCTATTTTCAAAGAAGCGGAAACACTTCCATACAATGCTGCCATGAGCGGGTCGTTTGTTTTTTGAAAACCTGCAAGAAAACCGCCACAAAATGCATCGCCCACGCCTGTGGGGTCTGCAACCCGCGATTGATATGCAGGGACTTCATAGCGACGATTACCCGCCACATCATATATCAGCTGCCCCAGTATCCCGCGCTTGACCACAATAATCTGCGGGCCATATTCACTGATCCGTTGCGCCATTTTCCACAGGTCATTGGTTTCGCCCCAAAACAGGGATCGCATTTCCTCTTCTGACGGGTGGAAAATTGTGACACCCTGCAAGACCACACGCAGGTCACGCCAAAAGCGTGGTTTCATGTAACTCGGAGCAGGATCCAGGCTGATGGTCTGGTTTGAGCCGCCTTTGAAGAGGTTGACTATCTGGCTTTGGCTGGTAAAGTCAAAAGGGCAGATATGCACAAAGCGGATCTCCCTATACTCCTTGGGCACATCCAGAGCGGCGGGAGAAGTGATCTCAGCCTCGCGTAAATCTTTAAGCGAATCATCGGAATGCTGGTATCCAAGCAGGGCTTTGGGAAAGGTTAACTGGCGGCGGGCAAAATGTGAAACCGCATTGGAGTGACTGGGTTCATTATTTTCTGTGTACGCAATAAAACTGCGCAGGTCAATATTTTTTTCGGCGTGAATGATGTGGATGCCGCGAGTATCAAAACCAAGCTTTTCAAAATCCCGCAGCCATTGATGAGGATAATCCTCCCCAACGCGTGAGATCAAGCCGGCGTCATTATCCCAAACCGCAAGCCCGCCCGCAGCGTATAGCAGATTACCACCGGGCGAATCCAAAAGCGGATTTCCCGATGGGGGTAGGATATATTCACGGTTGAGTTTTCCGGCAATTGCAAAGGTCGGTGCCATTTCCCCAAGTATAAATGAAGAGCATTAATGATGGACAATAAAACATGGCCAATGGGATATGGTCAAGCCTGCATCCATGCAGGTTTTTTTGCGGCAATCTTTTTGAAAATGGGGCAATCCTTTTGGTGCGCGCCGGGCAAATATCCCGTGGACATGAGGAACTCATTCACGATCTCCCCCCCTGTGAAGATGAAGGTGCGTTTCAAGACTTGAACACAATAACTACGGTAAAAGGATAGTGCTATCAACAGATTTAATCCTGTGAGTGTATTATTGGAAATATCAGCCCAAATACCAAGCCGGACACTCAGCAATGACAATACTATAAATTGGGCAATCAGGCGTATGAGCACCAGGCAGGTATCCCGTACTCATTAAAAATTCTTTGACTATCTCCCCTCCAGTAAATAGAAATGTGCGTTTAAACAGTTTGGTCCAGTTTTCTAAAGTTTGTGGATGATGGCTATCTAGCCATCCTTTGAATGATCCATATTCGGTACGTAAGCCCTGGATACGCCGAGCATTTTCAATAGCTGCGTTAACTTTTAGACGGTTCCGAATTATGCCAGCATCACTTAACAGTCTGGCGCGGTCCGTTTCATCATAAGATGCGATCCTATCAATGTCAAAACGGCTATACGCAGAACGGAAATTGTCGGCTTTCTTCAATATCGTTATCCACGAAAGTCCAGCCTGGTTTATTTCCAAGATCAAGCGTTCAAATAATAAATTGTCGTCTTGAAGAGGAAAACCATATTGTGTCTCGTGATAAACTTTATTATATGTATCTTCGACGTGAGAATTGCAATAATCACAGTAAGTTGTCATATTGTTATTTTACCTTCATCCGCGGGAATCGTAATCAGACCGCGATGCCATGAATCCTTGGGGCAGGGACAGGGATGCACACAATCGGACACTTTTCTACTGTTCCTTATAATAGCATGAGGCTCAGTTTGAGGGCGAGGTTCAAGTCACCATATCAAATACATAATTGAGGTTTTTTTGTAGCATCATAGTATATTACTTGCCACTCAAATATACATGCTATAAAGGTCGGTGCTGGGAACTTAAAAAGGGGGTGCGCCCGATTATCCTGATATTGATCAATCGGATAAGGTATCCCATCCCACTTAAAACAAGCGCTGATCCTATGAGCATCATTGCTGTGTTGAACGTATCTGCATAGTTGACTCCACTCCAGGTGTGAGTGGACGCCATCGTATGCTGAACAGTCAGGGTGAACAAACCAAGGATGATCGCCGCCGCGCCGCCCGCCGTTCCATTGCTTCCGCCTTTATCGAAATTGACCCCCTGCCAGATACCAGGGATGCGGAAGAGAAGGAAGATTACAAGTGTAAAGATTGTGGTGTACACCACCGCGTCCACAGGCATGGATCTCCCGCGCAATGCACGTGAAGCATAGATGTGAATGAAACCGATCACCACACCTGTGATTAACGCCTGAATGCTCATCTTGTATGAGTCAGATGTGCCTTTCACAAGTTTAATTGTCGCCCAAATTCCCCATACGCCAATCACGACTCCCATAAGTACAAACAGGATATATAACCATTGGAATGGTGCGAGCGGAGCCATGCTCTCTCCAAATCCAGTGGGGTTGAACGCGGCGCAAGATGTGCCGATGCCGCCGAGTAAAGTGAATCCGCCCGTCAATGCCATCAGCACGATGCCGATGAACCGCAGGAACTTTGCGAAGAAGCTATTATGGGACATTTTGTACTCCTTTTGTAGAAAAAAAATAAAGGTCACGTTTGCGGCGTAACCTTGTTGTCAATTTGTTTGTTTACAAAACCATAACGTGTTTTCAAACTGCGTACCCGCAGACCGATCCCACCCAGCCGCCCGAACATGATGCCTATGATGGCGGACATGATGAAATCGGCTTCGGGGGTGAAGAAGGGAATGTGCCCGATGATCAGTTTGGCGATGACAAGGAACCAGATCAGAAACAGGTAGACTCGATCCAGCGAAAGCGTGACGGCACGCAGCTTCAAATCCGCTTTCATCGGCACAATGAGACTCAACAACAATCCAATCAGGACGAAGGACGCGAACACAATGGCGACACTTTTCCAACTGAAATACCCGTTGCCAATATCGCGGATGAAGTACAGCGAGAACAGGGCGGAGAATTGAATCAGCAGAAAGGCACGCAGCCAGATTTTGTATCGGCTTTTCTTCAACTCACCGCGACAGGATTTTAGTTTGGAAATGAGAAGTTTTGTGTTCATCCAAATTTGAAGCCCGCCACGAAGCAGATCGTCATTAACAGGAGCAGGCTTGGTAATACTTTGAAAATCGTTTCTCTCGATAATATCGGTCTGCCCGTTTTGAGAAATGACAAAAGCAGACCGCCGATGCCGATCAACGCGCCGCCGACGCCGACTAGCGAGAAGAGCGGTTGAGTTTGTCCTTGCATGGATGTGATGATGGGGAGCAAGAAGATGGTTACACCTGCGATACCGTGGACGAGAGCGAGGACGATGGTGGGGATCTTCCCAGGGGTGGGAATCGAACGGGTCAACATCACAGCAAGGAAGCCAACGATAGTGAAGATCAGGTACGAGATCCCGAATGAGGCGTGTTGCCAGACGAGTCCGAGGGAAAGCGAGAGGGGGATGATCGTCGAAACGATGACGACGATGGGTGAGTCCAATACATCGAATCCCAAAATGATGAGGAGCAATCCCGCTACTATCAGGATGCCGAAGGCGATGGTGTAAGCGATGATCGGGATGGTATCGAAGCCGTCTATGCCAACCGCAACCTGATAGGCGGCGAGGATACCAGTGATGAGCAGAAGGATGCGGTCAAGGGGGGAAATTTTCATAATACCTCGATCACAACCAAAATCATTGCGGCCAGCATGTATATAGACGCGTATTTGAAGAGACCGAAGTTGACGCGTTCGGAAGGTTTGAACGTAGTGGCGACAGCAAGCATAAGCAAGCCACCCGAGAGAACACCGAGCAGGCGTAGAAAGCCCCAGTCCATGCCGATACCAATACCCGCGATGATCATGGATGCCGCGGCCAGAAGGGATGAAATCGCGATCATGGCGCGCGTCACGCCGAGTCCATAAGTGGATGGGAAAGTGGGAACGCAGGCTGATGCGTAGTCTTTGGCGAACTTCATGCTGAAGGTGAGTGTATGGGTGGGAATCCAGAAGATGATGCCGAGGGCGAGGGTCAGTCCGATCCAATCTACATAGCCGAGACCGAGAGTGCGACCTGCAAGGATGGGCATGGCTCCCGAAACGCCACCCCAGACAATGCTCCAGGCGGTGCGGCGCTTGAGCCAGATGGAGTATACAACCACATCGAAGAAGAGTCCTGCAAAGACGATGAGTCCATAGAATGCGTCGATTGTAACTGCCCAGCCGACGCCGATCGCCGACAGGATCAAGCCGAGTCGCAGGACTTCTTTTTCGTCCACCGCGCCCGAGGATGTGGCGCGTTTTTGCGTGCGCCCCATTTTGGCATCGATGTCACGGTC
>JAEURE010000280.1 GCA_016789485.1 Anaerolineales bacterium
GAAGTGATCTTGAAAGCCGCCGCGGAATCTGGAGTGGCGATGGAGATCAGTGCCCAACCCGCCCGCCTCGACCTTGACGATATGTACGCCCGCCGCGCGAAAGAATTGGGCGTTCTCATCAGCATCAACACAGACGCGCATTCCGAAGGCGATCTTGACCTGCTTCATTATGGTGTCGCAATAGCAAGGCGTGCCTGGCTGGAGCCGAAGGATGTCATCAATACGTGGACGGCAAAGAAGCTTACGGATTGGCTGAAGAAACGCAGATAATAAGCTATCAGGAATGCAATTGATATGGCTGGTTGTTGAGGTGATTTTCTGGTATCTTATGAGCGCTCTTCTTTTGGCTGTTCTAGAAATCAACCGCCAGAATGTGGGCGAAAAAATATTACGGAGTCAATATGGAAAATTCATCGATACCCGCTGATGAGGTCCGTTTTTTCAGCGGAAGCTCAAACCCCAAGCTGGCTGAAAATATCGCCGCTAAACTGGGCGTGCCTTTGGACACGACACATATCTCTCGTTTCAGCAATGACAATATGTATATCCAATTGGGCGCCAGTGTACGTTACCGCCGCGTGTACATTGTGCAGTCGCTATCGCAGCCAGTGAACGACCATCTGATGGAATTGTTGATGATGATCGATATTGCGCGCGGTGCGGCAGCCTCGGAAGTCCATGCAATTATTCCTTATTATTCGTTTGGCCGTTCGGATAAAAAAGATGCGCCGCGCATTTCGATTACTGCCCGCCTCGTTGCGGACTTGCTGAAGACAGCCGGCGCCACGCATGTGATGAGCATGATGTTCCATTCCCCGCAGGTGCATGGATTTTTTGCCGTTCCCACGGATCCGCTAAGCAGCCGATTGGTCTTCAAGGAATATCTTGATACATGCGACTTGAGCGGCACCATTGTCGTTGCCCCGGATATGGGACAGGCGAAATCCGCGGCTCGTTTTGCGCGGACGCTTGGTCTGCCGGTTGCGGCAGGGAACAAGGAAAGGATTTCAGATACAGAAGTCATCGTCGGCGGGCTGGTTGGGAATCAGGTAAAGGGTCATAAGCGGGCACTGATCTATGATGATGAGATCGCAACGGGTGGTTCCATTTTAGAGTTGAGCCGCGTGCTTGTTGATGAAGGGATTGAAGATATTATGGTGATGTGCACTCATGGTGTCTTCAGCCGCAATGGGCTGGACAGGCTGGTGGTTGTTCCTCAGATCAGCCAGGTCATTACAACAGATACGGTCAATATCCCCGCTGAGAAGATGCACCCGAAGTTGAAGGTGTTGTCTGTGGCAACAATCTTTGCTGATGCGATTCGCCATAACTTTAATCACGAGTCGATCAGCGACCTTTTTGTTTTTGGGGAATAACGGATTTCGTAAACGAAAGTATAATTTTAAGAAAGGAGGCACGTATGATAAGCAAAACAATGCAAGATGCAATGAACGATCAAATTAATAAGGAGTTGTACTCCTCTTATTTGTACCTTTCCATGGCTGCCTATTTTGAAGATAAGAACCTGCCCGGCTTCGCACATTGGATGCGTGTGCAGGAGGCTGAAGAACGCGAGCATGCCATGAAGATCTATGATTTTCTTCTGGAACGCGGCGGGAAGGTGACTCTCAAAACCATCGATGCGCCAAAATCCGAGTGGAAATCCGCCTTGGAGGTTGCTGAAGAGGTGGCGGCACATGAGGCCAAGGTCACGGCTTCGATTTATGCATTGTACGAAACAGCGCTCAAAGAGAAGGATTATCCAGCGCAGGTAATGCTGCAATGGTTTATTTCCGAGCAGGTGGAAGAAGAAAAGAACGCTGCTGAAATCGTTGCAAATTTGAAGTTGATCGAGGAGCGCGGTACAGCCGTATTGATGCTTGATCATCGCCTCGCAAAACGGGGCGGGGAATAGATTTAGTTTGGGTTCCCAAAGGTTAAAAACCTTTGGGAACTTTTTTATCAGGAGGATCATGGAAATTGTAATTCGCCGCGCCACACTTGATGATAAGCCTGAGTGGTTTAATATGCGAAAGGGGATTTGGCCTGAAGCGCCGGATGAATATATGGATTTTGATATGGATGATATCCTTGCAAGCGAGAAAGATGCAGTCTTTTTTGCATGGGTGGATGGCAAGCCTGTTGGCATGATAGAGGCGCGTTTGCGAGATTATGGGGAAGGGTGTGAAACCAGCCCGGTAGGTTATGTTGAAGGCTGGTTCGTGTATCCAGAAATGCGGGGAAAAGGAATTGCCGGGGCGCTGACTCAGGCGGCGGAAGATTGGGCTCGCGGCAAGGGTTGTACCGAAATGGCTTCAGATACATGGTTGGACAATGAAGCCAGCATCCGCGCCCATTTGAAAATGGGATATTTTGAAGTGGAGAGGCTGGTCCATTTTGTGAAGCAGTTATGAAAGGGGAGAAACTGCTTGGGAAACTTAGGTAGGCCGAGGGGCGGGTTTGAGGCGAAACCTGTCAATAAGTCGGCAAAATTTTACTATTTCTACCATTATAATTGCCTTACATTTCATGACTGGGTTGGATTATTGGCTTTAAAGTTTGTATAATGGTCTTATCCACGTTTGTGCCTTGTGGCACAGGATTGTTATGAGCATTCGCCTTAAGGTTATCCTTCCATTTTTAATTCTGACCGTGGTTGTAGCCATGATCGGGATTTATGTAGTCACGCGCCTGGTGGCAAATAGTTTGAGTGACCGCCTGACGAATCAATTGCTGGAAGCGGGGCGTGTTGTGTCTGACAGTTTCATCAGGCAGGAATCCAACCATGTAGAAACAGCGCGTTCCATTGTTTTTCTTGAAGGGCTTCCACAGGCGGTTTCCGGGGAGGATGGCGAAAAAGCGTTTGAACTGGCTGCGCCAGTTTTTGTGGGATTAAGCGAAGCGGATAGTTTGATCTTGATCTCACCGCGCGGCACAGAACTTGTTCATTTTTATACGGATTCAGAAGGGGAACTGCAGCGAGTGAAACAGGATACAGGCGCAAGCAGATCCCAAATTGTCGCGCCGTTCCTTTCAAACCGTAATGTGGATGAAGAGCCTCACCGGGCGCTGGGTGTGAATCTGGCCAATAATGAAGTTTATTATTATACAGGTCTTCCAATTTCGAATGATGGCAAATTTGCAGGGGTCGTTGTTATTGGTACATCCATCAAGAGTATTTTGCCGTACCTGTATAGTTTAGTCCTCGCAGATGTCATTATTTATGGCGGGAACGGACGCGCCATTGCAACCACCATGGGGGCAGGGAATGAAACCACTTTAGGTGAACTTTCCATATCCGAATATGAATACCAACAGGTTCTGAGTGCAAAAGAATTTGTTGTAGGCAATAACTTTAAGTTGGATGGACGCGATTACAGACTTTTGCGCGGTCCGCTGCAAGTGGGTAATGACCGTATAGGCGTATTTGCCGTTGTACTGCCCTCGGAATTTGTTCTGCAACAAGGGGCGGAAAGCAGGGATGCCTATATTCAACTGTTTGCAGCAGTGATGTTCATTGTGGTTATCGTTGGGTTTTTCATTTCGCGGTTGATCACCAGTCCGCTTTATTCGCTCGTAAACACATCTCAGGCAATTGCGGGCGGGGACCTTGAACAACGAACAGGCATTCGGTCGCGAGACGAGATCGGGGAGTTGGCTGCTACGTTTGATGATATGACTGCAAAGCTTCAAGAGCGGACCGAAGAGCTGGAACAGATCAACGAGCATTTGCGAAAAATAGACAGAACCAAAACCAACTTCATTCAGATTTCCGCCCATGAGTTGCGTACACCTTTAACCCTCATTATGGGATATTCACAAATGCTGGAACAGGAT
>JAEURE010000281.1:0-1836 GCA_016789485.1 Anaerolineales bacterium
TACAAGCGGTGCTTTTGGTGCGGAATATAAGGACATCTTTGCTTTTGCCATTTTGATCCTTGTGCTCATTCTTCGTCCTTCCGGTTTGCTTGGTCAAACCGTTGGGCAGAAGGCATAATCCGTTTTCAGGAAAAGGCAAACCCCATGAAAACATTTTTCACTGAACTGTTCAAGAAAGCCAATACCGGTTTCTGGCCCATCGTCATTGTGCTTGGTCTTTTGATCGTTGGAAGCATAGGCGTATATCAGAGTCCAAGGTCATTAAGCGCCTTTCTCACATTGATGCTCTGCCCCATGATGCTTTATTTCCTGAAGATTGATATGAAACTGAAGGTTTTCATTGGTCTTCTTCTCATCATTGTGATATTACCGGTGCTCGGCATCCGCAATATCTTTTACCTTGAAGTCATTTTCCAAATGGCGGTATTTGCGGCGCTTGCCCTTGGTTTGAATATTGTGATCGGCATGGCAGGCTTGTTGGATCTCGGTTACGTTGCCTTTTACGCAGTAGGAGCGTACGCTTGGGCGATCTTTGGCTCCAAGCAACTATCGTTATTAGACTCCGTTCCAGGTGCAGCACCTGCAGGTGCTGAATTTTCGCTCGCGCCTACATACTTCTGGTTATTCCTCTTCCTGGGTGTAGGTTTGGCTGCGATTACCGGCATTCTATTGGGACTTCCAGTACTTCGCTTGCGCGGCGACTACCTGGCCATCGTCACCCTTGGCTTTGGTGAAGTGATTCGCGTGCTGGCACTCAACCTGGATAAACCAATCAACCTGACCAATGGCCCGCAGGGCATCACACCCATCCAGCGCCCGCCGCTTCCACCTGAATTTATTATGGCGCCGGTGCGGAATCTGCTAACCCCAATAGTTGGCCACGTCCCCACCGAAGCGGAATTTTACAATGTGTTTTTCTATTTCCTGGCATTGATCATCATCATGATCGCCATATTAGTAGCCACACGTCTGGAAGACTCCCGCATTGGACGAGCTTGGACAGCCATCCGCGAAGATGAGACCGCCGCCATTGCAATGGGGATTCCGCTCGTAAAAATGAAACTCGCCGCCTTCGCCGCGGGCGCATCGTTTGCTGGAGGCATGGGCGTGCTCTATGCAGCCAACCGTACCTTCGTCAGCCCTGAGACCTTCTCGTTTTTGCAATCCATTGGTGTATTGACCATGGTGATTCTCGGCGGGTTGGGCAGCATTCCTGGTGTGATCTTTGGCGCATCGGCTGTTGTTATTCTCAACATTCAGGTGCTGCAGAATTTTTCGCTTTACTTAAGCGCCCTGCGCCAAAGCGATGCCGTCATCCCAATCATTAACTTCGAGTGGAAAAACCTCTCGAATCAACTGGACCCGGCAAAATACCAAAAACTTGTCTTCGGTATTATTCTGGTCGTGATGATGATCTTCCGTCCATCCGGGCTCATCCCTGCCGAGCGGCGCAAACGCGAACTCGTGGAAGACAAAGAATAGGCGGATGTGACACATGGCACTTCTACAAACAACCAATGTTGTAAAACGCTTCGGCGGTCTCGTTGCCGTCAACAAGATCACGTTCTCCGTGGATGAGGGCCGCATCGTCAGCATCATCGGGCCCAACGGCGCAGGGAAGACAACCTTCTTCAATAGCCTCACCGGTATTTATAAACCCGAGGAAGGCGAGATCCTGTTCAAGGGACATTCCCTGATCGGCTTAAGACCCGATCAGGTTTCAGCGCGCGGCATGTCCCGCACCTTCCAGAATATCCGGCTTTTTGGAAGCATGACAGTGATCGAGAATATCCTTGTTGGAATGCACAACCAATTGCATCAGAGTGCGATTGACAC
>JAEURE010000281.1:1846-3826 GCA_016789485.1 Anaerolineales bacterium
CTTTTTGGAAGCATGACAGTGATCGAGAATATCCTTGTTGGAATGCACAACCAATTGCATCAGAGTGCGATTGACACACTATTTCGCTCGAAAAAATTCCATGAAGAAGAAAAGGAAGCGGAAGCAAAAGCCAGCGCCCTTATGGAATATGTCGGCTTGAAAAACGTAGGAAACGAACTGGCGCGCAACCTGCCCTACGGCGGACAGCGCCGCATTGAAATCGCCCGTGCCCTCGCCGCAAATCCGACCTTGTTGTTGCTCGATGAACCCACAGCAGGAATGAACCCGAATGAAACTGCGGACGCAATCAAATTGTTCCGCCGTATTCGAGATGAGAAGGGTGTAACCATCCTTTTGATCGAACATGATATGCGTGTGGTCATGGGAATCTCGGAACACATCAGCGTAATGGATTACGGTGAGAAGATCGCTGAAGGTTCGCCTGCGGAAATTCGCAAGAACCAGCGTGTCATTGAAGCCTATCTCGGCCGGGAAGCCGCATCCGCAAAGGACTAGGAGAATCCGCATGGGAAAATTACTAGAACTCACAAATGTCCATTCCTATTACGGACACATCCATGCCCTGAAAGGCATATCCCTTTATGTTAATGAAGGTGAGATCGTGTCCCTGATCGGCTCCAACGGTGCGGGAAAAAGCAGCACCCTGCGTACCATCTCAGGTATGATCCACGCACGTGAAGGCAAGGTATTGCTGGATGAAAAAGATATCACCCACACAGAGCCGCACACGGTGGTCAGCATGGGCGTCGGCCATGTCCCTGAAGGACGCGGCATCTTCCCAAAATTGACTGTGCAGGAAAACCTGGATATGGGCGCTTTCACTGTCAACGATCAGAAGCTCATCAAAGAACGCATGGAATTGGTTTTTGAACTCTTCCCGCGCTTGAAGGAACGCATCACTCAATTCGGCGGGACACTTTCCGGCGGTGAACAGCAAATGCTCGCCATTGGTCGCGGCCTGATGCTCAACCCACGAATTCTTATGCTCGATGAGCCTTCCATGGGTCTTGCGCCCGTGCTGGTTGATGTGATCTTCGACACCATTAAACGATTGAATGAACAGGGCACCACCATTTTGCTCGTGGAGCAAAACGCCCTCATGGCGCTCTCCATTGCACACCGCGGGTATGTTCTCCAGACAGGCAGCATCGTTCTTACCGATGACGCCGCCAAGCTCAAGAAAAATGAGATGGTCCAAAAGACATACCTTGGTATTGATTAGCACCTTTTCAACCAATTGATGATTGAGACCCGTTTTCTGCCAAAAGCCGAAAGCGGGTCTCTTTGCAAAACCACATGAACATACCTAATACAGCAGACATTGTCATTATCGGGGGCGGCGTGATGGGGGCCAGCGCGGCATATCATCTTGCAAAACGCGGCGTGAAGAACATCGTGCTGCTTGAAAAAGAGAATTATTTCGGCACAGGCGCCACAGGCCGATGCGCAGGCGGGGTACGGTATCAATTTTCCACAGACATCAACGTCAAACTATCCATTGAAAGCCTGCCGATGATCGAACACTTCAAGGAAGAGATCGGGCAGGATGTGAGCTACAAGCAGTGCGGATACCTACTCGTTGCAACAAATGAACAAGAAGTCGCAATGTTCAAGCATAACGTGGATATGCAGAACAAACTTGGCGTGGCAACTCAACTGCTGAACGGAGATGAAGTCCGCGCACGATTGCCGTTAATGAAATTCGATGATGCGCTTGCGGGCACGTTCAACCAAAAGGATGGCACGGTATACCCAAACAGCGTGGTCATGGGATACGTCACCGCGGCGCAAAAGATGGGAGTAAAAGCCGTCAGCGGTGCGGAGGTGACGGGGATAACCGTCAGCGGGGGGAATGTGGAAGAGGTGCAAACAAGCCTCGGCGGAATCAAGACGCGAATGGTGTTGAACGCGGCGGGGCCGTGGTCGGGTCAGATCAGCAAAATGGCAAGCATCGAAATC
>JAEURE010000282.1 GCA_016789485.1 Anaerolineales bacterium
AGATTCAGAAACAGAATCAGGCGCAGGCGTGGAAGGAGCCGCTGTCCCAGTTGATTGGCAGGCCAACGCAGTGAACATCAAAATCAAAAAAAGAATACGAACAAATCTCCTAACTGTCTCCTCGTTTTCAAAACTGCGCACATTGTCAGCGATTGGCTCCATTTCTGCAATGGGAAAAAAGATTAATGACGGAGTCGCAGACAAACAAGTATTTTTAGCTTGTCAGTCCATGCCTTTAATTGTATGATTGGAAAAAATCATACTAAGAGTTTAATTGGAAACCCTGATGACAAAAATCATGATCGTGGACGACGACAATCTTGTTACCCAACTGCTTGAAAAACTTCTTGCGATCGACAACTATGAAACCATTGCCGTGAACGACAGCTCAAAGGCGATCGATATTGCAAGCTACGCAAAGCCTGATCTGTTCCTGCTTGATTTAATGATGCCGCAGCCTGACGGCTTTAAACTTTGTAGAATGCTGCGCCAAATCCCAGAGTTTGCCCTGACGCCCATCATCATCATCACTGCTCTGGACGACAGTGACAGCAGGGCTGTTGCTTTTGGCGCAGGAGCAAATGACTACATCACCAAGCCATTTCACCCGGACGAGCTGTCTGAAAGAATCAAAGAAATTCTTCATTAATTTTATTAAACAAAAGACACGCTCCTTCATGGAGCGTGTCTTTTGTTTAAGTACAATCAAACCATCTATTGTTTCAAGGTGCGGATGAACGAAACTATCTGCCAGATCTGTTCATCGGTCAGAACACCCTTCCACGCCACCATAGATGTGCCTTCTTTCCCTGTGGCTATGCGCCAGAAAAGATAATCATCGCCAGCCGTAGTTTGAAGCACAGCCAGATTTTTTGGAGCAGGGTCAAGGGCTGCGCCAGCAGGGCCATCGCCATGTCCTTGGGGACCATGACAGGCTTCACAATTGGTCTTGAAAACCTCTGCTCCGGCTGCGGCAGCATCAGCGCCAAGGGGATTGGTCTGACCGGCAAAATCAGCGGGCACAGGGGCAAGTGTGGCAACTGCATCCGCTCCACCGCCGCCGCAAGCAGCAAGAACGAGAGCGGAGAAAACCAAAATAACAAACAAAACTTTCTTCATCGTACCTCCAGTTGATATGTTCATAGAACAGCGGGAGGTATTATACTGACTTTGTGAAATTACGTACAGCAACGCTGTTCATAAATAAATCTTGTTATTTAGATTTGCGGCCGCCCTTCAATTCCTTTTGCAATTTCTCAAATCCCTGCCAGTCACCTTCCACAGCAAGTTTCGCCTGCTCGATCCAGCCTTCAGGATTCATCATCTGCAAACCAGCCGCATCAAGAATTTTCTGAACATCACCCGCTTTAGAATTTGCCAAGTCGGCAAACGTTCTGATTCCAGCCTCTTTCAGAACTTTCACAACCTTGGGACCAATTCCTTCGATCTTTATCAGGTCGTCAGCATCCTTCTTCGTGGACTTTATCGGCTCACTCTGAACCTGAACCTGTTCCTGTTTTCTCGAACTGGTCCACCATCCGACGATGACCATCAAAAGGAAGAAGCCCATCAACGCATAAAACAACCACAGAAGTTCAGTATTCGGACCTTCCCCGCCCTCGGACAACAAACGCAACGCCAACATATTCGCCTCCAGATTTTTTGATATTTTCACTTATAAGTGAAAATATGATGCGTGTCAATTCTCAATGGAAGTGCGCACACGCACCATGAAATATGATGGGTAAATAAGGGAGCAGAGGAAAAATACTTCCTCCGTTCCCTTATTTAATCTTAGTTTTTTGAAACGGCGTTATTCCATCCAAACCGTTCTATCTTCAAACCCCTGGCGCACATACGGCTCAGGTGCCACATCAGGGTAGCCAATATAAATAAAGCCGACAATATATTGATCCGCAGCAAATCCCAAAAACTCCTTTACCTTTGCATCACGAGCCCATTCGCCCGTGCGCCAAATCGCACCCAACCCCAGTGCATGCGCGGCCAGCAAAATATTTTGTCCAGCCGCAGAAGCCGCGGAAATATTCTCAACTTCAACGATCTTCGTATCAGCAGGTTTATCCACACCTATCGCAATAACTACGGGAGCGCGGAGCGGCAATGCCCGGGTTTTATCCAAGCCTTCGGGTGGAGTGGACGGATTGCGGTCAAGAAAAGAGGCGGCCATTACATCGCCAAGTTTTTTTCGCCCATCGCCTGTCAAAACAACAAAACGCCAGGGCCTCACTTTATGATGGTTCGGCGCTTGCACAGCAGCGCTTAAAAGTTTTTCGATCACGTCATGCGGCACAGCATCCTGCTTTACCTTGCTAATTGTTTGTCTTCCATGAATTGCATCCAATATTTGCATGTATCCTCCGTATCCATGACGCTTGCGGGTAAAATTGTCTTACCATGAAAATATTTTATTCTGAAAAACATCGCGATCATTATCCGCCCTACGAGGTTTTTGATGGCGGCAAACGTGTGGAGTATTTTGAAAATCCCGACCGCATGGATAGGATTCTTTCCGCGCTCCGCAAAACAGATTGGGCAGAGTTGACCGAGCCATCAGATTTTGGACTCGACCCGATCCTCGCTGTGCACGACAGAGATTACATCAACTTCCTCGCTTCCTGTTGGACCGAGTGGCTCGCTTCTGACCCCGAAGTTGCGGCTGCGCCTGAGCAGCACGCCTTCCTGCCTGCGACATTTGCATTGCGGCGTCAGGCTCGCCCAACCCGCTCCCTGCACGGACGCGGAGGCTACTACATGATGGATCTCTCCGCCTGCATCGTTGCAGGGACTTATAATGCTGCTTTGGCTTCTGCGAATTGCGCCTTGAACGCAGCAAATGAAGTGTACAAAAATCAGCAATCGGCTTTTGGGTTATGCCGCCCTCCCGGACATCACGCTGGTAAAGATTATGCAGGCGGGTATTGTTTCGTCAACAATGCATCTGTTGCGGCAAACTGGCTTTCCAGCAAAGGAAAAGTTGCCGTGCTCGACATCGATTATCACGCAGGCAACGGCACGCAGGATATTTTCTACGAACGAAGTGATGTGCTGACCATTTCCATTCATGGCGACCCCGATTATGAATATCCACACTACGCAGGTTTTGCTGATGAAACTGGCGCAGGCGAGGGTCTCGGCTTTCACAAAAATTTCCCGCTTGCCAAAGCCACAGGTGACGAAGGTTATCTCGCCGCGCTGGATGAAGCGCTGGAGATGATCCGCAAATTTGCACCGACCTATCTCGTCCTCTCCACAGGCATGGACACATTTGACAGCGACCCGTTGGGCAAGTTCCACGTCACCCGCGAGGGCTTTGCCGAAATAGGAAAAAGGATTGCTGGATTAAATCTCCCTACTGCCGTTATCATGGAAGGCGGTTATGCAAACGAAGCCCTTGGCATAAACGTTGTCACTTTATTGGAGAGTTTCAAATGAAAAAAATTCAACTCAGCATCCTGATATTAATACTCACAATGTTTGCCTGCAGCGCACCGGGAATCGGGACCACTCCCACACCTCTGCCGCCGACAGAAACTGAAACACCCGCTTTCACCTCCACCCCTGAAGCGACCAACACCTTGGAATTTACATTCACTCCCACAATTACTCTGACACCTACAATTTCCGCTACGCCGACATTTGCCTTCCCCACCGTCACCGTTAACAAACAAGCGCACTGCCGCTACGGTCCATCTGTTGCCTATCTCCACGCCGCGGACTTATATCCTGGCGATGTTGGTACTGTGCGCGGACGGGCATTTTATAGTCAATGGCTTTACATCAAATTCGATAAGAT
>JAEURE010000283.1 GCA_016789485.1 Anaerolineales bacterium
GCTTTTATTTTTTATCTACACTGGAGTTGAAGTCTCTTTTGGAAGTTGGACATACTCGCTTCTGACTCTATCCCGCGGGGTGCCAACAGAAATAGCAGGTCTCTGGGCTGGCAGCTATTGGGCGACCTTTACTGCAGGACGCGTTTTAGCAGGTTTACTAACCCGCCGAACGGGAGTCAAAACCTTGTTGGTCGCAGGCCTATTGTCGGCTACGTTTGGGGCGGTTTTGCTGTGGTGGAATCCCTTCCCAACCGCAAGCGTCATCGCCGTGTCTATTATTGGCTTTGCACTTGCACCTATCTTTCCCGGGGTGGTCTCCACAACAGGCTCGCGCGTAGGAGAACATCATGCCGCCAATACCATCGGGATGCAGATCAGCGCCGCAGGGTTGGGCGCAGCAGCGATCCCCGGACTGGCAGGAGTGTTCGCCCAAAACATTTCACTGGAGGCGATTCCTGTGTATCTCACTATATTATTTATCATCCTGCTGACTTTGTACTATTTGACATCCAACCCACCTATCGCTACCATGTCAGAATCTTATACAAAAACTTCAACAAAATAAATAAGGTAATAAACGATCATGCAACTTTATTTCATCCGCCATGGACAATCCATCAACAATGCAAACACGCGCAACCCTGAGTACAAGGAAAACCCGGACCCCCATCTCACGGAAATAGGTTTTGAACAGGCTGAATACCTCGCAAAGTATTTGAAAGAAAAGCAGGAAATCACGAACGATCAAGCGTGGAACATCCAAAACCAATATGGGTTTGGACTCACTCATATCTACACCAGTCTGATGGAACGTGCACCAATGACCGCTGCCCCAACTGTGCGAGCGCTGGGAAATATCCCTTTTACGGCATGGGTCGATATTCATGAAGAAGGCGGCATTTACGCCCGCGAGAAGGAGGAAGAACACAGAGGTTTGCCAGGCAAGCCGCGTTCTTTCTTTGAAAAGAACACCCCTGAATTAAAGCTGCCGCACGATTTGGATGAATCCGGCTGGTGGAATCGCCCCTTTGAGACAGAAGAGGAACGTCAGCCACGCGCGGACAAAGTTCTTGCAGAATTACTTGAAAAACATGGTGACAAGGAAGGTCAGCCTGAAGAGCGTATTGCCTTTATCAGCCACGGCGGATTTTTCGTGCGTCTCCTCTCTGCCATGCTCAAACTTCCCTGGCGGCAGGGTGCGCACGACATGAGATCATGGTTCTTCATCAACAACTGCTCGATCAGTCGTTTCGACATTCGCAAAGGCAGCATTATGGTCAGTTACATCAACAACACAAGCCATTTACCGGCGGCCCTAATCACTGGATAAGAAGCTACTTCGCTCCGCTGTGGAGTGATTCCCAATATTGGTCTACCAAAGGATCATAATAACCAAAATTAAAGCGGACAATCTCCGATAAGCGACTCATCGAAAAGAGGTCGCCGCGAGTCAGAATGCACATCTTCTCATAATATAGATGCAGATTAGGATCTTCGATCAGGTTTTCCGTAAAGCCTGATTGAATGGTTTCCCAATATCCTTTCGGCCTAACCCGCTCATAATGACCAACGCGCGAAGGACCATTTACCGGCAGATGTGCGCGCAGCGGATCTGAAAGAGCATGACTATCAAAGATATAAACCCGGGGCCCCGCATAATAGCCATACATCCCAATCGTGTTCATTTCGACAACCGCTTGTCCTGATTGGCCGGCCTGAATTCCATCCGTCGCAAGATAATGCAGGCCGGAATGATGAACATAATTGATCCATCCATTGGCATAAAAATAAAAGTGCTTCTCATTGACGATCCCATATTGATCGTCAGTTTGACCGGGTTGTTCTCCTGAAATGAAAATGGGGGGCCGATTGGCCGAAAGTCCTACAAGCAACACCCCCGCTAACAATGCTAAAAACAATTTATCTGGGACTGGGCCAAAAGCCCGTTCAGCATCGAAGGTAAGCAGCAGTACCAATCCCATGAGAAAAACGCCAGAGAAGAATCTGCCTGACATGAAATCACCCCCAACCCATAGAATGTAAAAAATATAAGAAACGATGCCAGTCGCAATCGCAATCCGTCGCCCATCACGGTGAACGAAAATAGACAGAACGCCCAGCACAACTGTCCCAAGGGTAAGCGGATCCCAATGAATAGAATTTTTGATATACGCCCAGCCCTGCATCAAAAGGTAGGGCATATCTAGTCCTGTTTGCGCTTTGACATAATACGGATTCGGTAGAGGGAAACCGTAGTAAAAGGTAGCAAACAACTCCCAAAGAAAAAGGGGCAGGAACCCAGCCCCAACAAAGATTATCTCTTTCCTTTTCTCGCCCTTCCCAGAAATCAATTGGAACAAAAGCGCAGGCCCAAGCAATAGGATCGTATCCAACCTATTGAGCGCGGCCAACCCGGCGATCAAAGAGAGATGGAACAAGCGCCATGTTGAAACAGGCTGATCCTGATGCAGATACAGAACCAAAAATGAGATCAATAAAAAATGGGTCAGTGGATTTTCCAGGCCAGACGAGGAGAAATCGATAAACGACATGGAGCTGCCCAGCGCGATCACAGCCAGAATCAGGTAACGCCTGCCAGGAGCAAAATTCCACAACAAGAGAAAAGATGTAACTAGAGAGAAAAGATATGAGGGGATATAAAAGACATATAAAGGGTCTGGAATAAAAAAACTAACAGGGATGAGAATAAAAAGCCATAACGGATGAGTAAAAACCTGCACCCTTTCACCTATATTCCACACCAGACCATATCCATGCAGAAAGTTATCGACGACTCGAAGCGTGATAAACGCATCGTCCGAGACCCACAGATTTCGGATAAGGATAAATGTCAACAGAAGCAGCCCCGGAATCAAATAATAGATCGGGGGTTTGTTTGTCGTGGACAGAACGGGCTCCGCTGGGCCAAGCGACGAATCACTAAGTTTCATGTTGATATTCGATACTCCACTTTGGGACGAATGGATTATACAGGATGAGAAACAAGACTATCGTATTCCCGGAAATATATGAACGAGTATAATATTGTCGAATTCTTAAAACCTTAACCTTTGGAGGCAGAAATGAACATCATAGTTTGGATCATCTTTGGAGCGATTGCAGGCTGGATCGCAAGCATCATCATGAACAAGAACAGGCAAATGGGTGCCATTGCCAACATCGTTGTCGGCGTCATTGGCGCTTTCATAGGCGGCTACATTATGGACTTCTTTGGTGCACAAGGTGTTACTGGCTTTAACCTTCAAAGTCTGAGCGTGGCTGTTGTCGGCGCGGTTGTACTGTTATACATCATCGGCCTGATCAGCGGCCGCAGACGATAAAACTCAATCTATAAAAACTCCCCGTCAACAGACGGGGAGTTTTTATTTCATCATTTCGCGGGGAATATTTTTCCAGTCACTTCACCAAATCCAACGCGGTAGCCATCCCCTTGACAGTAACCTTTCATAACTACCATATCGCCATCCTGTAAAAATTTTCGCGTTTCCGCATTGGGTAGTTGGATCGGCTTTTCACCACGCCACGTCAATTCCAGTAATGACCCAAAGCTATCTTCTGTCGGTCCGCTGATGGTACCCGTGCCGCACAAGTCCCCCGTCCTCATGTTGCAGCCTGTGACGGTGTGATGTGCAAGCATCTGTTTCATAGTCCAATACAGGTGTTTCATATTCGAGCGGCTGATGATCTGCGGCGAATCCATCGCAACGGACTGCAGAGTCACTTCCAGCGTAATGTCATATCCATTGGGCGAATCAGACTTGAGGTAAGAAAGAGGCGCGGGGTCTT
>JAEURE010000284.1 GCA_016789485.1 Anaerolineales bacterium
GTTTCACCTTGATACTTTGCAAGGGATGCAGAAAAAAACAGGCATTGAAGAACATAACTTGCAGTGTGGTCCGCACTTGCCCAGCGACCCTGGTAAATTAAGAGAAGTTATCATCCAGAATATTCGCCCGACTGCAAACTTCAACAATTGTTCGGGCAAACATACTTCCATGCTGGCTTTTGCAAAAATGCGCGGATTGGCTCTTGAAAATTATCTTGCATTTGACCATCCCATCCAACAGGAGATTCTAAAGACATTCTCGGAAATGTGCGGCATCGCAATGGATAAAGTCGCGCTTGGTGTGGATGGCTGCTCTGCGCCGAACTTTGCGATTCCTCTTGTCAATGCAGCGCTTGGCATGGCGCGGATTTGTGATCCGCGCAACCTGAGCGAAGCGCGTGCCGTTGCCTGCAAAAAGATCACCGCCGCCATGTGCGCACACCCGGAGATGGTCAGCAACTATGGCGAGTTCGATTGCGAACTGATGAAGATCGGCGAAGGAAAGATCGTCACAAAACGCGGCGCAGAGGGTTTCCAGATCATCGGTCTCATGCCCGGTGTGTATGGTGAAAAAGGCGTCGGCATTGCCTTCAAAGTGAATGATGGCGACAAATCTTCCATGAACGATAAACTTGAAGTCAGTGCGCGTGTCCGTCCGCCTGTGACTCTCGAGATATTGAAACAACTCAACGCGTTGAATGAAGCGCAGTTACAGTCGCTCGCAAAATTCGGTCCCGCAAAAATATTGAAGAATTATGCCGGCCTCGTTACGGGAAAATTACATCCAGTATTCCATCTTGCATGAACTTTCTTGAAGACCCCTTTCTCCAAACTCTCACCGCCCGGTTGATGCAGCCGGGCGTTATTGGTCTTGCCGTAACCGGCAGTTATTCGCGCGGCGAACACAACCCGCACAGTGATGTGGACGTGGATATTTTTGTGGATGTATTACCCGACGACTCTTACACGCTTCAAATCTTAAACGGGAAACTGGTCAGCCTTAAATACATTCGTCTCTCTGATGAATTCGACGCATTAAAACAGCCCGAGCGCGCCATCTGGGCGGTGTCGGGGCTGCGTCAAATGAAAATAGTCGTGGACGAAACAGGTCAACTTGCAAAACTAAAACAAGCCGCGGACAATTTTACCTGGGCAGATTTGCAAAGCGCAGCGGATGAATATGCCGTGGAAAGTCTCATGGGCTGTGCTGAGGAAGCACATAAACTCATCAGCGGACTCGAGCAGCAGAATGAATCTAAAGTGTTGTATGCATCGTGGGGCATGTTCAAGGGATTGTCCTTTGCCGCCGCAGTGCAAGCCGGCTTAATGATCGAATCAGAGAATAAAATTTTTACGATGATGCAGGAGCATTTTCGCGATACCCCTGCCTGGGTTCGCGCCTTTCGCCTCTCTTTTGGCATGGATGTGAATGCAAATATCCCTGCATATCAGACGCGCGGACGAGCGTCCCTGGATCTCTACGAGCAAACATATTTGCTGTTCGAGAAACTTATTACTGACAAACACCGCAAAGTGATAGAGAATACGCTACAATTAATTTCATCTTACAAGCAGGGCAATACCCATGAATAACCTGAAAAAGCGTGCGATCAAAATTCACCAAACTTTACTGACTGCTTTTGGCGAACCCATCTGGCGCAACCCGCTGCCTGCCATTGACGAACTTGTTTCAACCATCCTTTCGCAAAATACAAATGATGTTAATCGTGATCGCGCCTTTGAAGCCCTGCGCGCCAGGTTCCCCACATGGGAGGCTGTGCGTGACGCAAAGGAAAAAGAAGTCATCGAAGCAATTCGAGTGGCGGGTCTTGCCAACCAAAAGGGACCGCGCATACAGCAAGTCTTGCGTGCCATCACAGAGGAACGCGGCTCGCTCGACTTGCAGTTTTTGGCAGATCTGCCCATCGAAGAAGCCCGTGCCTGGCTGACGAAGTTCAATGGCGTGGGGCCCAAAACGGCCGCCATCGTTCTCTGTTTTTCATTGGGCAGACCCGCTTTCCCTGTGGATACGCATGTTTATCGTGTTACTGGGCGCCTTGGTTTGCGTCCTGAAAAAATGAACGTGGAGCAGGCGCACCCATATCTCGAATCTGTTTTCCCGCCAGAGACATATTACGCGGCGCACCTCAATATCATCCGTCTGGGACGTGAGGTTTGCCATGCTAGAAAGCCAAATTGCCCTTCGTGCCCGGTCAATAAGTTGTGCGAGTATAAAGACAAAACCGAATAATTCCGTCCCTGCGCCATTATTGTGGCGCAGTTTTTTTGTGCATGATCCAGCCAACTATTCTGGCATGAGCCTGTTAGAATAACTTTATGGAAACTCCCCCTGTCAGTATTGCCCTTGAAACACTCGGCGTATCCCACAAAATCTTTCGGCACGAAATTCCTGTCACTTCATTTGAGCAGGCTGCTAGGGACAGAGGTCAGCGCCCTGCGCAGGTGGTGCGAAGCATTCTATTTCGTATTGCAGAAGATGAATTTATAATGGCTCTCGTGGCTGGTCCTGACCAGATCTCGTGGAAAGCTTTGCGAAAACACCTTGGTCGTTCGCGCGTTTCGATGGCAAGCGAGGAAGAAGTCCTTGCCGTGACTGGATACCGAATCGGGACGGTGGGGCCTTTCGGTTTGCCGCGTCCGCTCAAGGTGTTGATCGAGGCGGGCGTGATGAAAGAGGAGGAAGTATCCATTGGATCAGGGATGCGAAATACGGCAGTCATTTTGAAGAGCGATGATTTGTATCAGGCATTGAAGGATGCAGAGATTGTGGAACTGGTGAAAGAGTAATACGAAAAGAATAATAGTTTGGAGAAGTATATGCATACCTACAAACAACGCACACTGGATTTTTTAGAAATCGAATGGGCAACCTACGTGGAACGTTTCAACCGTCTGCCCAAGGAGGTTGGGGAAAAACGTGTAAAGGCCCAAGGCTACGAGCGCTTCCGTGATATGCTGGCGCATGTGCTGGCATGGTGGGAGGAGGCGATGCCCATCATCCTTGCAATTGCGGAAGAGAGGGAATATGAACGCAAAAAATATGATTTCGATGTGTTCAACGCGGATGCAATAGAAAAATACAAAGACTGGGACGAGACTGAGTTCTTAACTCATTTTGAGAAAATGCGTCAGAAAAGCGCAGCAGACCTAAGGTCCATGAATGAAGCGGCGTGGGAGAATCGACGGGTCAAGTCCTGGATTAACGGAGTCTTCATCCACCATGCGCGCGAGCACCTTGTTGCCCTAAGCCGTTTTTTGACATTGGATACTCTTGAGAATGAATGGGCTGCGTACATTGAAAATTTTACGAAGATCGAGGATAAGGATGCCTTCCTGAAAAAACAGGGGGTTGAGAATTTTCGTGAAATGCTTGGGCATGTGATCGGCTGGTGGGGGGAAGGCGAACGTATTATTACAGGCGTTTTGAAAGATCCGAACTTCAAATGGCAGGATGTGGACACGGACGCATTCAATGCGGAGTTGATCGAAAAATATAAAAGACTTTCCGATGCAGAAGTGCAAAGGGAGTTCGAAGATAACAGACTGAAGATGATCAAGCTTGTACATGATCTGCCTGAAGATGCTTTTTTGAATCCTGATATTGAGGATTGGCTTGCGGCAGACGTGGTCGAGCATTTCGATGAACATGCGATTGGCAGGTGACCCATGGAACACATTGTTTATCTTGCGCTTGGAAGTAACATCGGCAACCGTCTTGCCAATTTGAAGAATGCGATCAGCAACCTCACGCCGCAGTTGAACGTGAAGAAAAAATCGCCGGTG
>JAEURE010000285.1 GCA_016789485.1 Anaerolineales bacterium
TTGGTCGAGTCAGTGCATGTGGATTCTGACCTTGAAGAATACATCGCCCGCCTTGTGCATGAGACTCGCAATGACCGCCGCGTGGCGGTGGGGGCAAGTCCGCGTGCTTCGCTGGCTTTCCTGAAAATGGCGCGCGCTCATGCCGCTTTGAACGGACGCGATTACATTTTGCCCGATGACATCAAACACTTTGCAAGTCCCATTCTTTCACATCGTATTATCCTCCTGCCTGAATATTGGGTAGCGCGTGATGTCACTGGTGAAGTCATTGCCGATGTGTTGAAAAAAGTACCTGTCCCGGTAATTGCGGAAGTGTAATGAGTCGTATTGTATTACTGGCAGCGTTAATTTATCTCATCGTCCTTGCTGGCGTTGGCACGCTCAACGGCACGATGGTGGCGCTTGCCTTGCCTTTGGTTTTGTACCTGCTTGCAGGTCTATGGCGTGGACCAGAGGAAATGCATCTCTCCGCCGAACGAACCATCAGCGCAGAAAGAGTCGCGCCCGGTGATTCTGTTTTCGTCCATTTGACAATCACGAATCATGGCGGGGCATTGGAGCAGGTTCTGCTTCACGATCCGCTGCCTGCTTTTCTCAGTGTCGTCGAAGGCGCATCGAGTCGTTTAGTGAATCTCCCTGCCCGCGGAAGTATTTCATGGTCGTACACGCTGCAGGGAAAACGCGGCAGTCATTATTTTGAAAATATTCAGGCGATCGCCGAAGATCGTTTGGGATTAATGGTGAAGCGCGCGGCTCTTCCCACACGCGGACAGTTGCTTATCCTCCCATCCATTTCCCGCGTCCGACATATTCCCATCCAACCCCGCCAGACTCGTGTGTACTCGGGGGTGATACCCGCTCATCAAGGCGGGACAGGAATCGAATTCTTTGGCTTGCGTGAATACCAAGTTGGGGATTCGCCGCATCATATCAATTGGCGTGTTTCCGCGAGGCAAGATGATGTGATTTATTCTAACGAATATGAACAGGAACGCGTTGCAGACGTTGGCATCGTGCTGGACGGCAGGCGCAAGGTCAACGAATTTGGCGGCAGGCGTTCGATCTTTGAAGATTCCGTGCTCGCTTCGGTGGCTGTGGCATCGTCTCTGCTTGCTGAGGGAAATCGGGTGGGTCTATTTATTTATGGCAAGCGCAATAGATGGACATCCCCTGGTTATGGAAAATATCAACGTGAACGGATTATGCAAGACCTCGCGCTGGCTGAGACAGGCGAAAGCCAGAATTTCAGTTCATTGATCATTCCACGCAGATTATTTCCGCCAAACTCACAGATCATTCTCATCAGTCCGCTGAGCGGGGGAGATGTCTCTTTGCTGGCGCAGTTGCGTGCGCGTGGCTATCAACTTTTGGTCATCAGCCCCGACCCTGTTTCCTTCGAAGCCCGCGGACTTGGTGATAGTCCATCGGTGAAACTTGCCACACGCATTGCCAGACTCCAACGTGAAGTGCTGCTGCGGGAATTGCGTCATACAGGCGTGCAGGTTGTCAACTGGGATGTGGGTCGTCCGTTCGAGCAAGCTGTGCGTTCCGCCCTCAGCCGCCCGACCGCATTCTTGCATGCCATCCAGCGCGGACAGGGAAAACGATGACCCGCAACCTTGTTTATGCTTCCATCCTCGCCTGCACCGCTGCATTGACATATGGTTTCGCGGCCAATGATTTTGTCCCTATTTCGATCACGGTTGCACTTCTTGGCATCGCATGGATCGTCCTTTTCATGCATGGCTTGCATCGCTTCTCAAGTTTGGCGTTTTCCATCTTCATCATCATTTCCCTTGCCTCCCTTTGGGCGGATGTGCCGCCATTGCTTGCCTTGGCAGGTGTAATCTTCTCCCTGCTCGCATGGGACTTAACACGATTCTTCCAACG
The DNA here is from genome assembly GCA_016789485.1 of Anaerolineales bacterium. Classification (GTDB taxonomy): domain Bacteria; phylum Chloroflexota; class Anaerolineae; order Anaerolineales; family Villigracilaceae; genus Villigracilis. The sequence continues at coordinate 1,891 of JAEURE010000285.1, forward strand.
CCTGCAAAACACAAGTAGTCCGCAAGACGCGCGCAAAACAGAACGTGCTCATTTTGCACGCCTTGCTCTTGTCATCGGTTTAAGTCTGGCGGGATATTTCGCCGCAACCCGCATCCATGTCACATTGACGTTCGGTGCGGCGGCATTACTTGCTCTTTTGGGAATTTGGGGAATCAGCGCGTTGGTCTATCGCTTACGCAGTCACGAATAGCCCATGACATGTTACCCTGAGCGATAGCGAAGGGTCTCTGAGATGGGCATAGAGATTCTCACCGCACTGGCGCGCGGCGAAGTGTCGCTACGCTCAGAATGACATCATAAACTCAATCAAAATAAATATTCAAATCCGAACAATCAAAACGATTCCCGCAATTGGGACAACTGACCTTGCAATTTTTCTCATGCATCTCGCTGCCGCAGCGGTCACAGATCCATTTTCTTTTTTCATTCCACACGATTTGCTTGAAAAGGGACTTATTAAATCTTCCGATATTTTCCTTCCCTAACTTTTCCAATTCCTTTATCACCAACTCAGCATCATCACGAAATTTTTTTACTTGAATTCCCCTGCAAATATCAGGCCAATCCTTTAGCCACTTCAAACTTCGTCCATACACCTTCACCGCGCCTTCATAATTCCCGCGTGTGATATGTAGATACGTCACCGCAACTTGTAAAATCCCCTGATACAAATCGCGCACTTTGCCTGTCTCGTCCCGCCATGCTGTTTCCAATTCTTCATGCGCCTCGAAGAATTTTCCTTCATTAAATAACTTCAATCCCTCGATTGCTTTTTCATGTAAAACACCATTGCAGTTATTAGAACTTTGCATTTCATCTTCTCACTAACTTTCACGTACTGAAAACTGATTATCGATCACTGATCACTATCTACTTTTTCGTGCAACTCCATCACCTCACGCACCCGCGCGCGCAAATTCCCCGTCAACATTTGGATCGGACACATCGCAACCTCCACCCCATCAGACATCAATTCATAGAACGGTTCCTGATCGAGTCGAAACAGCAACGTATCTTCCGTCGCGCGGATTGTAGCACTGCGCGGCTCGGTATCCAACAGAGCCAGCTCGCCAAAGACAGCGCGTTCGCCAAGCGTATTCAACACGCGCTCGCCATCCATCACTGCCACCTTGCCATGCACAATGATGAACATGCTGCTGCCCTGCTCACCCTTCTCCACAATATTCGTCCCCGCAGGCACTTCCACCTCGCTGATGATCTCGCCCAACTCAGCCAGCGCATCATCAGGCGTCGCCTTGAACAAATTCACCGACCTCAGAATCAAAACCTTTTCAACAGTTGTATGCATCTTAGCCTCCATCGACTTCGCGCAAATTTTCAGCCAACCTTGCGCGCGCTCCGCAACTTCATGCAGCGAAACCTTTTCAGTGATCCCAATTTTCTTGCAGGCTTCTTTTCCATGCAATTCTTCCGCAAGCGGCACCATAATTAATTTGATGTCGCGCGGCAAAATCGTATCCAGCGTTTCAATGGCGTACGGCAATTTCGCTTCGTTGCGTTGGTTGATAATTCGCCGCACGTTCAAAATAGCTTTGCGGTCATGGATGAAAGACAGCAAATAAAACAATCTTTCACGCGCATGGTTTAATTCAATGCGGATGGCCTGCGCCGCAAGACTCATCTCATCTTTCGATTCTATCTCCCGCAGCGCAGAAAACAACACCCGAACATCCGCCGCCTCTTTTTTGACCTGAGCCTGAATCTCCCCATTGACATTTTCTCCGCTGAAGCCGCATTCGCTCAATGCCGAGAGCACAGCTTCGCGCAAGTCATTTTCAGGGACGGAAATATACGGGGTTAGTAACTTGGTCACAGCCTCGCCGCGGATGTTCCCGCAAACTTTTGCCAATTTGATTCTCGCCGCTTTTGGA
>JAEURE010000286.1 GCA_016789485.1 Anaerolineales bacterium
TTGGCGGACATACCAACGGTCAATTCATGTTCGAAACCCAGCCAATGAAGTTCTCAGCCATTGAAGCCCATTGGGAAACTTCACAGCCTGCTTCATTTTCCATCCTCACCATTGGTGATTTGAGCGGCAAACGTGAAGTTTGGTCGGTCAGAGTCCCAGCGGTGTTAAGCTTCCTCGCTTGTAACAACTTCGACTGTGAAGTCCGAGGCGTGTACGACATTCAGGCAGAATATGAAGCGACATACGGTCCCGGCGATTACATCCCGTTGATGGTGGTCACCTATTGGACTTTCCGTTTCATGATGACGGTCGGCCTCATTATGATGCTTCTCGCGGCGTTCTTCCTGTATGCCACACGCGGAAATTATGAAAACGCAAAATGGATGAAGCGTGTTCCCTGGGTCATTGCCCTTCCTTACATCGCCAATTCCAGCGGGTGGATTCTGACCGAAATGGGTCGCCAGCCGTGGATCGTACAAGGTTTGCTCAAAGTGGAGGATGCCGTCTCCCCGAACCTCACCACCGTGGATCTGCTTATTTCAGTCATCGGCTACACCGTTGTGTACGGCTCGCTGGCGGTCTCCATGGTTTATCTCATGAAAAAATACGCCATTGCCGGCCCTGATGCCGCCATGCACGAATCAGTGGACGTGGCACCTGCCGTCGTTGGCTCGCAGGATTAATCACGGAGGAACAACATGTCTTACGAATTCTTACAAATCCTTTGGTTCATTCTCATCGCTGTTCTTTGGATCGGTTTCTTCTTCCTCGAAGGTTTCGATTTCGGCGTTGGAATGCTGCTCCCCTTCCTCGGCAAAAAAGACGAGGAACGCCGCGCCATCATCAACACTGTTGGTCCCGTCTGGGATGGCAATGAAGTCTGGCTTCTCACAGCCGGCGGCGCGACCTTTGCTGCTTTCCCCGAATGGTACGCCACCATGTTCAGCGGTTTTTATCTGGCGCTCTTCCTGCTTTTGGTTGGTCTGATCCTGCGCGGTATTTCCTTTGAATATCGTTCCAAGGATGCAAATCCCGCCTGGCGCAACCGCTTTGACTGGATGATTGCCATCGGCTCGTTCCTTGCTGCTCTTTTGCTTGGCGCTGCCTTTGCAAACCTTGCACGCGGCGTACCGATCAATGCAGATAAAATGTTCACCGGCAATCTCTTCACTTTGCTCAACCCCTATGGATTGCTGGGCGGCCTGACCACGGTAGCCATCTTCCTGCTGCATGGTGCCAATTTCCTCGGCTTGAAACTTGAAGGTGAATTGCGCGAACGTGTGAATGGTTTCGCCAAGAAATTATGGATTGGCGCAAGTGTCCTCTATGTAGCCCTCGGTGTATTCACCTACGCAGCCGGTTTCTGGGCGCGCGGCATCGTCAATCCGGGCATCGTTCCGATTGCTGCTGTGGTTGTTTTGCTAGCCACAGGCTATTTCATCAACCGAAAGATGGAAGGCTGGGCTTTCATCATGGTCGCGCTGAACATCGTGTTGACCCAGGTCACCTTCTTCAGCATGACCTTCCCCAACGTGATGCTCTCCACCACCAACCCTGCTTATTCATTGACCATCTACAACGCCTCTTCATCACAGTACACACTGACGGTCATGTCCATCGTCGCATTGATCTTCGTGCCCATCGTGCTCGTCTACCAAGGCTGGACGTATTATCAGTTCAGCAAACGCATCAGCACAGACAAGAAGAGTCTCGTTTACTAAATTCTGCCGCAAGTTGAAAGTTGGAAGGTTGAAGGTTATACTCACTTCGACCTTCCAACTTTTTTACCTGTAACCTTCAACCCTATCATGCATCGCAGACTTCTAACCCTTACCCGTGACACCCGTCTTTCCCTGACTTTAACGATTCTTTCCGGACTTTTAGCTGGATTCCTGACCATTTGGCAATCCTGGCTCCTTAGCAAGGTTATCAATAACATCTTCCTCGAAAAGCAGACTTTCCAACAAGTCGCTGCTCTTCTCACTTTCATGCTCATCGCCATCAGCGGGCGGACATTCCTCACCTGGCTCAACGAAGTCGCCGCCAATGCTATTGCGGTCAAGATCAAAACCGACCTGCGCGAACGTCTCTTCGCACATATCCTGAAGCTCGGTCCCGCCTACTCGCGTGGACAACGCACAGGCGAACTGACTACAGCTGCCGTCGAAGGTATTGAGGCGCTGGATGCTTATTTCAGCCAGTATCTTCCACAGCTCGTCATCACTGCACTTGTTCCCATCTCCATTTTATTTTTCGTCTTTCCCATTGACCTGCTCACTGGCTTTGTCTTCCTTATCACTGCCCCGCTGATTCCCTTTTTCATGATCATCATCGGCAAAGGCGCAGAAGCGGTGACGAAACGCCAGTACGAAACCCTGCGCCTGCTCAGCGCACACTTCCTCGACAGCCTGCAAGGGCTGACCACGCTCAAACTCTTCGGTCAATCAAAAGGACAGGCGAAGACCATCTCCAAAGTCTCGGAACAATACCGAGACACGACCTTGAGCGTTTTACGCATCACCTTCCTGTCCGCGCTCGCGCTCGAAATGCTCGCCACAATCAGCACCGCCCTCATCGCCGTGGAGATCGGCTTTCGCCTGCTCTACCGCAACATGGAATTTCAGCCTGCGCTCTTCCTGCTCGTTCTCGCGCCTGAGTTCTACATGCCTCTGCGTGCCCTCGGAGCGAGATTCCACGCAGGCATGAACGGCACGACAGCAGCGAAGCGGATTTATGAGATTCTCGATACGCCAATTCCTGAGTTACAGGTGGCAAGTTACAAATTGGCAGGTTCAAAACCTTCAACCTTCAACCTTCAACTTGAAAACATCTCGTTCACCTACCCCAACGAAACCACTCCCGCCCTGCAAAACATCAACTTGCAAATCAAACAGGGACAACACATCGCCCTCGTCGGCAAGACAGGTGCGGGCAAATCCACCCTTGTCCAATTATTACTCGGCTTCATCCAGCCTACACATGGAAACCTTCAACCTTCAACCTTGGATTTTCAACCCAATATCGCCTGGGTTCCACAAAAACCGCACCTCTTCCACACCACTATCGCCGAAAACATCCGCCTCGGCAAAGCGGACGCGACTCATGAAGAAGTAGTCCACGCCGCCAAAGCCGCGCGACTGCACGAGTTTATCGAAACCCTGCCTGAAAAATATGAGACCATAGTCGGTGAAAGCGGAGCCCGTCTCTCCAGCGGACAAGCCCAACGTCTTGCTCTCGCACGAGCCTTCCTCAAAGACTCGCCGATTCTGATCCTCGACGAACCCACCTCCGCGCTTGATCCTGAAACCGAAGCCCTGCTCGAAGAATCCACACGCGAGTTAATGCAGGGACGCACGACCATCACCATTGCCCACCGCCTCAACACCATCTTCCAAGCCGACCAGATCATCGTCCTCGACGAAGGAAAAATTATTGAACAAGGCACGCACAAACAACTACTTACAAAGAACGGCTTGTACGCAAGCATGGTGAAAACGTACGAGCTACAGGTTACAGGTTCCAAGTTGCTGGTTGAAAGCCTCCCAACCTCAGAAACTTCCCAACAACCTGAAACTTTCAACCTGAAACCTTCAACCCCAAATCGTCAACAGAGTCCCCTTTGGGGATCGCCAATCGCCAATCGCCAATCAATCCTCCCCCGCCTTCTTCAATTCCTCAAAGGAAACTGGCATCGCGTAGCATTCTCCGTCTTGCTCAGTTCCATCACCATCCTTGCCAGCGTTGCCCTCATGGGAACTTCCGCATGGCTAATCTCCACCGCTGCCATCGCAACCTCGGTT
>JAEURE010000287.1 GCA_016789485.1 Anaerolineales bacterium
TGGGTACAGTCCGAGACGCATGGTTCCACCCATCTCGGTGATGGCGCGTTGATCAAGCATTAGGTCGATCACGGGATGTTCGGTGCTGCGGTCGAACTCGGAGGAGTTCGCATCTTCCAGGTCCAGTACGTTGCGGGCAAAATCAATGCACATGACTTGCATTCCCAGACACAAGCCGAGATAGGGGATTTTGTTCTCGCGGGCATAACGAGCTGCCAGCACTTTGCCTTCGATGCCGCGAGAACCGAAACCGCCGGGCACGAGAATCGCATCTGCCTTTTTGACAATGTCCCAGCCTTTGTCTTTTTCAAGGTCGGCTGAATGTACCCAACTGATCTCAATTTCCACGCCGTTGGCAAGCCCTGCATGTTTGAGCGCCTCACGCACGGACATGTAGGCATCTTGCAACTCGACATACTTTCCGACCAGAGCCACTTTGACAGTCGGTTTTGGCTTACGGACTTCCTCCACTAATTTTTTCCATGGGCGCATGTTTGGCTTGCGATTTGCCTTCAAGCCAAGTTTGCCAAGCATCAATTCACCCACGCCGAGTTTTTCCAAAAGCAAGGGAACTTCATACAGCACATCTGCGGTTTTCATGGGGATGACGGAATCTTTTTCCACATCGCAGAAAAGTGCGATCTTTTCGCACAGACTTTTATCCACCTCCTGGTCAGCGCGGGCAATAATGATGTTGGGGGAAATACCGATTGAACGCAGTGCCGCTACGGAATGTTGTGTGGGCTTGGTCTTGATCTCTCCTGTCGCGCCAATGGTGGGAAGCCAGGTGACGTGCACGAAGAGACAATTCTCACGCCCGACTTCATTGCGGAGTTGACGCAGCGCTTCAAGGAATGGCTGTGACTCAATGTCGCCCACGGTACCGCCAACTTCGAGAATGACAATGTCTGCTCCTGTCTCTTTGCCGACCAACCCGATACGACGTTTGATCTCGTTGGTGATGTGTGGAATGACCTGGATCGTCCCGCCAAGATAATCACCACGCCGTTCGTTGGCGATGATCTCCGCATAGACCTGTCCTGTGGTGAAATTGCTGACGCGGCTGAGGCGGTTGTCAATGAATCTTTCGTAGTGACCCAAATCCAGGTCCGTTTCTGCGCCGTCATCCAATACATATACTTCGCCGTGCTGGTAAGGTGACATGGTGCCGGGATCCACATTGATGTACGGATCCAGTTTTTGTACAGCAACCTTGAAGCCGCGCTCTTTGAGCAGCAGTCCCATTGCCGCGGCAGTCACACCTTTGCCGACCGATGAAACAACGCCGCCCGTAAAAAAAAGATATTTTGTGGTCATGTAATCTCCTCTATGTCATTGCTTCGAGCGGACGAACATTGCCTTTGCAATGACGTAATAAAAATACAAAGAGAATGGGGAGGGCTTTAAGCCCTCCCCATTTGGGGTTGCGTACTTTTTTTGTGGTGAATGTCGCTTTTTGTTCATCCAACCAGTTTCACAAGATCTTCAGCGGCTCGCCGCATTTCAAGGAAGATCATACCCAGTTTGCCATCCTGCCGCGACATTGCAGTTAAGACGGCTTCCTCACCGATGGCGGTCAGCACAATGGCGCCTTTGTCACCTTTGATATACACCTGTTCCAAGCCGCCACGGCCCAATTCCCCTGAGATGCGCTCGCCAAGGCTCAGCATGGCCGCGGACATGGCGGAAACACGATCCTCTTCCACGCCCTGCTGCAGGGCAGATGCCATGATCAAACCGTCCACAGAAACAACGGCTGAGGCTTCAATGTCTGGTGCTGCAGCCTGCATATTTCGCAGGCGTTCCACCATTTGGTCAGAGCGGGATTGTGCCATAACTGAGTCTCCTAAGGAAGCGGGTTCCCCCGCCATTAAATGTGATTGAACGGCTAGAGTTTACCAGAAAATGAAACAATCGAGAATTGCCTTCGCATTTCATTATCATGATGCCCATCCATGACGATATCCTTCCGCCTCGCAACGGCATCGTTGCGAGATATTTGACCCTCCCTCTCCTTCATGTTAGACTTAACGGTTGCCATGTTGAAGTTATTTTTTGCCTTCATGCTTTTTTTGACGCAGGACTTGCCTGCCAGCATTACCTCACCCAAAACGGGCGAGGAATTACGCGGACAGGTGCAGATTGCCGGCAATATGACAGTGCCGAATTTTTCCTCAGCAGAGCTGTCGTTTGCATATGCAACCCCAGAAGGGGGCGCTTCCAACTCTGCCGATACCTGGTTCGTTATCCAGACATTCCCTCAACCCGCAGTTGACTCTGCCCTCACTGTATGGGACACGACCGCCCTGACGGATGGCGATTACAACCTGCGCCTCCGCATTTTTCTGATAGACGGCACATTTCAGGATCTAATCGTTTCAGACCTAAAGATCCGCAACGATGTCCCCTTGCCAACCGAAGTTGTCTTGACCGAAACACCGCTTCCGCAATTTAGCCTTGCAACCTCAATGCCTGCACTGACAAAACCCCCCGTCACAGCCGCGGTGGTTTATCCTTCGCCCACGCCATTGCCTATAAATCCTGCTTCGGTCACAACTTCATCCATCTACTTTACTTTTGGCCGTGGCGCTTTGATCGTTCTTGTTTTGTTCATCTTTTTTTCATTAATTCTCCGCCTACGCAAAAACACCTGACCCCTTGGAATCTGAAATCTTATGACCGAAACCTTCCTCATTATTGGCCTTGGCAACCCTGGCCGCGAATACAAAGACACTCGCCACAACATTGGCTTCATGCTTATTGATCACATCGCTGTCCGCTTGAACGCGCGCGGGATGAAATTGCAATCCAAGGCTATTGTTATCTCTGCTCTTCATGAGGACAGGAAAGTCATCCTTGCCAAGCCGCAGACTTACATGAATCTTTCTGGTCAATCGGTGCAGGGACTCTTGCATTTTTACAAAATCCCTTTTGAAAACCTGCTTGTCGCTCACGACGACCTGGACATTCCCTTCGGTACCATTCGTATCCGTCCCACGGGCGGACCGGGCGGGCAGCGCGGTATGGCGTCCACCATCGAGCAGCTTGGCACAAAGGACTTTCCGCGTTTGCGGCTCGGCATTGGTCGTCCCCCAGGCCGCATGGATGCGAAAGACTATGTCCTGCAAGACTTCTCCCGGGATGATATGAAACTCCTTCCCGAGATCCTAGATCGCGGAGTCGACGCCGCATTAACCTTTGTCACATACGGCTTGAACAAAGCGATGAATAAATTCAATGGGACGGTAGAGACGTAGTTTGGGTAAAGAAAGTTATAGGGCATGGTTTAACTTGCCGTGTAAAACATGAAAACTCTTTTAGAAAATATTCACTCCTTATCTCAATATCAGGAAGTGCTGACTCGACTCAATGCTGGCAAACCCGCTTCGGGGCTTGGCTTGCCGCGTTCTGCGCGTTTGCCTATCCTCGCATCCCTGCATGCGGATTTGAATCAGCCCATCCTGCTCATCACAGACCGAGCCGATCATGCGCTGGCCTTGTTCGATGAACTCAGCTTTTGGACGAAATCCCCGCGTTATTTGTTTGCGGAGCCGAATCCGCTTTTCTATGAAGAAGCCGCGTGGGGCATCACAACCCGCCGCGAACGTTTGCAGGTGTTGACGGCACTTTCTGCTTTCCATCTGCCGTTTTCCAAAAAGCCAGAGACTCCGCCGATCCTCGTTGCTTCAGTCCGTGCATTGATGACGCGCACCCTGCCGCGACGCGACTTTCTCAAAGCCTGTAAAAAACTATCAGTAAACCAGAGCATTCAACCCGATGGTCTGATCCGTGAATG
>JAEURE010000288.1 GCA_016789485.1 Anaerolineales bacterium
CCGTCAGGCAAATAAAGCGGATGTGTATTGGGATGGAAAATTGGTCAAGTCCTATACGACCGACGATAACGGAAAAGGTGAAGATCTAATTCTCAACATCGGTGCGGGTTCCTATCCCATGTATGGAGCAGCGGGAGCAATGCAAGTGGATTATGTGAGAGTCTGGAAAGGCGGCACAGGTGTTCCGGTTGGTTCCGCCACACTGGCGCCGGTTACTGCAACGCCTACCTCGGTGCCTCTAACGGCTACTACTGTGAAACTTCCAACTGCATCGCCTATTGTTGCAACACCTACTCCAGCGTCGCCAAAAATTACTGCATCTCCTACATCTTTGTTACCAACCACAGTACCAGTATCAACGCAGACAGCATTTGTCCCTACGCCAACAGCGACCCAGATAATCGTTAACAACCCAACGGCAATACCGACCTTCACTGCTGTACCTGTCCCTTCCGATTCGTTTGTAAGCGTGTCCGTCTCGCCTCAGAGCATGGTTTTAGGCGAGACCGGTCTTGCCGCTGTAAATTTAAATAATGTCCCTGTTCAAGGTTATAGAAGTGCTGAATTTACCTGCACCTATCCTAATGACCAGCTTGAAATAAGTAATATTTTGATATCCAACCTCTTTGGTCCAGATCCAGTATCTGCAATTAATGGCCCGCAGAATGGAAGTTTTATCATTGCTATTGCAGGCAGCAACGGAAATAGGATAACCGTCAATGGTGCTGTTTTTACCTTTAATGTAAAGGCCCTGCAGGCAGGGCAGATAAATATCGACTGCAAGGCGCGTATCTCAAAAGGTGATAATTCACTTGAAGGCATTTCATACGTTCCTGGTACCATTAACAGTGTGAGCAATTTGCCGACTGCCACTCAACTTTCTGCACCTGTACTTACCGGGCAGGTCATTGCGGCCAAGCCCGTGATAATTCGCTTATTTAATTTGGATGCATCGCTTGCTGTTCAAGCAAATACAAATACAGATGGGACTTTTAGCCTTACAGCGCCTGCAGGTACTTATACCGTAATTGCTTCTGCCGACGGTTTTCTCGATGCTCAAGGTTCCGTTACTCTTGTCGATGGGGTTAATACGATGATGCCTGTGGCGAATCTGCCCGCTGGCGATATTGATAATAATGATGTGATTGACCAGTTCGACGCGATGACCATTGGAATGAGTTACAACACCCCCCTTCCCGTTGCAGCAGATTTGAACTCTAACGACGGCGTCATCGACGTGCTTGATCTTGAAGTGCTTTCAGAAAATTACCGCAAATCGGGAGCGCTTTCCTGGCAATAGGTTTGGAACACATTGATAGATTGGTAGTAAAAGAGCCGCAGCTAATGCGGCTCTTTTATGATGCTTCAAATATTTTATTTAAGTGTCATATTGGTTAATGCCTAATTGAATGTTCGAGAGGAAATAGGTCTGCGCGGGCAGAAGCAGGTGTTTGCGCCTCCATGTGGCGTAAACCGTGGTGCATTGAGACCGCATCAATCGCTGGATCAAGGACGAATCATACAACAAAATGGAGCGGTTGGTGATGCTTTCGATCACGGTCCAGTGGTCGTGATATCCCTGCAGGCCGAGGATGATGGCGCGTCCAGGCGTGCCGTCTAAAAAATTCTGCATGGATTTCCAGAAAGTTGTCAGGTCCGGGTTCTGTAGGCCGCGCCAGGGAATTTGCACATTCGAGATGCGTTTTTTTCCAACGACTTTTTTCAGGATCACAAGCATTTCAGAATGGATGATGCCGCCGATCAGAAACTTGGTCAACAACCCGCGGCGGGAAAGATAATGGATCAGGTCGTCGAATAATTGCTGGGTTTCTTCATCCGAGGAATGGTTGATGACCCGCTCGGCATTGATGATGCTGTACAGCCCGCAAAGCGAATCAAGACCGCCCTGTTGAAAGGGAGGCATTCCAGAAGAGGACTTATAATACCGACGCATGGGGAGACCTGTCGATTTATTAATCCTTCTTGCCAAATACTTCGAATGCGATCAGCACCGCAGATACGGCAGCCGTCGCAAGCCCTGTCCGCAATAGCGCTTCCGTATCTTTAAGCTCCAGCAATTTTTCCAGAAATTTCACGGCCATGACGAGCACGATCATGCTGCTGAGTTTGGCTTTGAGTTCGTACAGGTTATGCGCCAGCATCCACTCGGGCATGTCCAGTTTCCCAATAAAGAGTTCGTAGAGGCTTGCGGCAAAGATCAGAAGGGCGGTGGCGATCAGAAAACTATCTACGATCTCGATCAGCGCGATCGTGATACCTGCGTCCCTGCCGGCGGATTGTACGACCAGCAGCGCTGTGGTAAATGTATTGAGCGTTCCCCAAACAAAGGCTGCGAGGGCAGCGATCAGCAGGGAGATGACCCCAATGATGGCCAGGTAGCGCGATGATTCAAGTATTTTTTTCATTTTCATTTTCCAATTGCGAATGGGATCCCCAAGATGCAAAATGTTGCAGACCTGTCATTCATCTGCAACATCACACTGGTTATTCTCCCTGCATTTGCTTGTGCAGCGCTCTCAGGTTGCGCCGATGCAGGGTCTCTGCCAGACCGCCGAGATAGACGCGGCTCTTGCCGCAACTTTCGATGGTGATCTCTTCGAGATATTCGTCTATGTTCTTGCGTTTGCCCCCGGACTTGACAGCCTTTTTGATGTTGTTCAGGTAGTTCGTGTTCTCTTTGACGGCTGCGTCAATTTCGCCGCGCAGGATGATATCGCCGTGACCCTGAATGATGTTTTCCAGCCCCATGCGTCCGATCTTTTTGATGGAGGCGAGCATGTCATCTGCGTCACCGTCCACGATATAGGGGAGGGGCATGAAGGCATCCCCTGCGAAGAGCACGCGGTCTTCTTCAACGAGTACGGAAATGCCATCGTCGCTGTGCCCAAAAGCAGGCGCAATGATGAGATTCTTTTTCCCGACACGCATGGCCATTTCACCGGAGGAAAAGGTGATGTGAGGTGGCACGATCTTTACCTGCCGCAGGTTTGGATCCTGTTTGCGGGAGCCTTCCAGCGAAGGGATGCCCTGCTCGATCAGGTATTCACGGCATTTTGCATGACCAATGACGGTTGCGCCGGGGAAGAAGCAATTTCCCCAGGTATGGTCGGCGTGGTAGTGGGTGTTAATCACATAGCGAACCTGTACGCCCAACTCATGCTCGATGAATTCGCGCATGCCAAGGGTCTCTTCGGGCAGGGCCAGGGTGTCGATGACAACCGCCCACTGCGGACCAACGATCACACCGGCCGTCACTTGCGCATAGACTTCACTTTGGAACCAAAATACATTTTCAGATACTCGCTCGCGATGCATACTCACAACCTTTTTAGTTTATTTAATTCACTTCATTGTTAATAGCACACTAATGGTGAAAATGCAAGTTGACTATACAAATTCACCAGAGCAAAAAAATTCCGAGGTTGTTTGGACCTCGGAAAACTAGTTTACTAAATATGTATCGGACTTCCATCTGCGCCGTGTGCCGCTTCCATGATCGCTTCAGAAAGCGTGGGGTGCGCGTGGACGTTGCGCGCAATCTCGTGCGCGGTCAGTTCCATCATGCGTGCGAGGGTGAGTTCAGGCAATAACTCGGTCACTTCGGGACCGATCATGTGTGCGCCGAGCAGTTCGCCATATTTTGCATCGGTGATGATCTTTACGAAACCCGCATAATCTCCCATGCCCAAGGCTTTGCCGTTTGGTTGAAATGGGAAGCGCCCGACCTTGATCTCGTGTCCACGTTCCTTTGCCTGTGCTTCGGTGAGTCCGAAC
>JAEURE010000289.1 GCA_016789485.1 Anaerolineales bacterium
CTTTGAGAGTTGCACGATCGCAGAAGTTACAAAATCCACGGGCACGATATTGACCATTACATCCAAAGTGGGAACACTCCGCAAAAGTATGCAGGCGCGAGTCATGCTGGAAATCAGGTTGTCGTTGTTCCATGCCCCTGAGACGCTATGACCCGAAACCAAGCCTGGACGATAGATGGCGTAGGGAATGCCTCGTTCGCCAGCCAGCCTGACCAATTTCTCCGCGACCCATTTGCTTTGGGCATATCCACCAAACGGCGCACCGACTTCATCCAAATTTATATCTTCACGGATAATGCGGCCATCATTAGCGACACCCGAATATAAAATGGATAAAGTGGAAACGAAGTGAACGGGCTTTAGTTTTATTTGACTTGCAAGCCGTAGGATTTCATGCGTTCCGAACACATTGGAAGACTTGTGCGCGTGATATGGATAAACGAAATTAACCATCGCCCCGTTGTGATAGATCACTTCAATGTCGCGGGCAAGTTGCTCGAAGATTTCGTTTGTCAGACCAAGCTGGGGTTCACCCAAATTGCCCAGCACGGGTTTGATGCGTTTTGTGAATGAATCATCCCATAATAAATACGATTCCAGGTTGCGCTTCAAGCGCAAGATTCCCGTCTCATAATCATCTGCGCGCAGCAGACAATGCACATCGCCTGATGTTAATGTCAGTAGATCGTGAAGCAGGAACGCACCGACGAAACCAGTTGCGCCTGTGAGTAGAATATTTTTTGGCTCATTCACATGTTCGTAAACAAGATTGCCCGCGGTAATGTTCGGGTCAAGTCGCACTTCCGCATTTAGCTCTTCCAAACTTAATTGGCCGCTCTGAATAAAATGACCGCGGCTTGCGTAGATCACTTCCCCTTCGCCTTTTATCGCTACATCAATTACTCTTGCCAGATTAGCCACCGTCGGCTGTTCGAATAGCGCCCGCAAAGGCAGTTGCGCAGCTTCAAGCCCGTATTTTTCGCGCAGCTTGAAAACCAAGCGCGTTCCCAATAATGAATGACCGCCTAAATCAAAAAAGTTGTCATGCACGCCAACCGCGTTTACGTCTTCCAAATCCAAAACCTGAGCGCAAATTTCTGCCAATTCCTTTTCCAAAGATGTGCGCGGCGCGACATACGGCAAACGAAGATCAGGTCGTGCCTGTGTTGGCTGTGGAAGTGCCTTGCGGTCCACTTTTCCATTCGGTGTTAGCGGCAGTGATTCAATATTCATAAAAATGGATGGAACCATATATTCAGGTAGTGCCTGACGTAAATATTCACGCAATTGATGACCATCCGCTTCAACCTCAGCCGAAGCTGGTACTACATAAGCAACCAGACTCGCCTCTGACGTCTTTTCCTTCCACGCCACCACAACCGCCTGCTTCACAGATGGATGACTCGCGAGACGTACTTCAATTTCTCCCGTCTCAATACGGAACCCTCGGACTTTCACTTGCTGGTCACTGCGCCCGAAGAATTCAATATTTCCATCCGGGAGGTAGCGGGCGATATCGCCAGTTTTGTAGATAGTAGAAGAAACATCAAACGGATTTGGAATAAACCGCTCAGCGGTTAATTCTGGGCGATTCAAATATCCGCGGCTGACTCCATCTCCACCGATGTAAAGATCACCGATCACACCCACAGGAATAGGCTGAAGTTCAGAATCCAAAATATAGATCTGTGTATTTGCAATCGGTCGTCCGATGGGAATCGTATTGGAAACACCATGCACTTCTTTGGATGTGACCCGATACAACGTAGACCAGATCGTAGTCTCAGTTGGACCATAAAGATTCCACAATTCTGTGCCGCGTTCCAACAAGCGCTCTGCCAAGTCGGAGACCAACGCTTCGCCGCCGCACAGGATCTTGAGGTCCGCTTTCCCCTTCCAACCCGCCTCCAGCAAAGACCGCCAACTGGCAGGTGTTGCCTGCATCACAGTTGCATTGGAACGAGTCAGAGTATCAGCCAGAAGCGTTCCATCTGCAACGACCTCTGAACTGGCGATCATGACCCGCGCTCCGACAGTCAGAGGCAGCAGCAATTCCAACACGGCAATGTCAAATGAAAGCGTGGTAACCGCAAGAAGTGCATCCTCTTCATTGAGATTCAAACTCTGCCGCATGGAGCACAGGAAATTGACCACCGCCTGATGATGGATCTGAACTCCCTTTGGTTTTCCTGTCGAACCCGATGTATAGATCACATAGGCAAGGTCACTAGGTTTGACTTCTTTCTTCTTTCTTCTTTGTGAAGGCACTTGCTCCAGCGCATCCAAACAAATGACCTGAGCCTTATGCTCTGGCATATCTGTTTGAAGGCTTGTTTGCGTGAGAATAAAAGATGCACCTGAATCAGCCAGCATGAAAGCAAGTCGCTCGGGTGGGAATGACGGGTCTAAAGGCAGATAGGCTCCACCAGCCTTGAGGACACCCAATAATGCAACCAACATATCGAGTGAACGCTTCACATAGATGCCAACCAGAATTCCTGGCTTGACTCCTTGACCGATCAAGATCCTTGAGAGTTCATCAGCGCGCTTATCCAGTTCTTTGTAGATCAGGTTCTGATCTTCAAATTGCACAGCGACCGCATTAGGTGTACGTTTCACCTGCTCCTGAAACAAGTCATGAATGCAAAGCTCACGCGGATAATCTGTTTGAGTCTCATTCCACTGGACGAGGATTTTCTCGCGCTCAGACTCGCTTAGCAGAGAATAGGATGAAATTGGTTTCAACGGATCGGAGACAATATCCCGCAACAAGGTGTGGAAATGCTCCAACATGCGCTGGATGGTTACAGAGTCAAACAGGTCCGTATTGTATTGAAGAGCCGCCGCCAGACCATCATCCGTTTCTGCCATCATCATGGTTAAATCAAATTGAGCGGGTTCACCTTTCAACGCAATCGATTCAATGACCAGATCGTTCATCTGCATGCGCGCGCCATCAATTCCCAACGCAAAGGGACTAAGCGCCTGCACTTCCGCTTCCTGCGCTTTTTGCAGAATGAACATGGTTTCGAATAACGGAGGTCGGCTCGAATCGCGTTGTAATCCCAAACGTTTGGAAAGTAATGCGGGCGGATAATCTTGATGTTCAAATGCGCCGAGCGTCGTCTGGCGGACGCGTTGAAGGATTTCTTGGAACGTGGGCGCACCTGAAAAATCCGCGCGCAATGCAATCGGGTTGATGAAATATCCGATCAGGTCGGCCAATTCCGAATGGCTTCGTCCAGCCGTGACAGACCCTACCACGAAATCTTCTTGATTCGAATACCGATGCAATAAAGTTTGGAAGGCGGCTAACAAAGTCATAAACAAGGTTGAGCCGTTCTCCTGCGCAAGAGATTTCAGTCCCTTGAAAAGTTCACCATCCATAAAAATATATTCGGAGTCACCGTGATACGTCTGCATCGCCTTGCGCGGACGGTCAGTAGGCAGGTTCAAGGCGGGTAGCTCGCCAGAAAGTTTATTCTGCCAATACTCCCAAAGCTTTTCCCCTCGCGGACTCTCCAACATCGCTGCCTGCCAACGGACAAAGTCAGCATAGCACGCCTGAAGTTTTGGCAATTCGATCCGTGCGCCTGATTTGTTCGCTTCATACACCGCAAGCAGCTCGCGCACGAAGATCGTCATCGACCAGAAATCGGTGATGAAGTTTTGGTCGGTTTTATAAACGACGACCCGCGCGATGCGATCGTTTTGGGCATGTTCAACAGTAGTCAAAAACCTGCACCAATCTCAACTAAGGATACTAACCATATCAAAGGTTTTGTTACA
>JAEURE010000028.1 GCA_016789485.1 Anaerolineales bacterium
TGCTACCCTTGCTATGATGGAATTGAAGGGAATGGTACGGCAGGTTGGCGGTATGAATTACGTGGCAATGCGGGAAGCGCGACAAGACTATGATACCTAGGAGGTTTCTATGACTGTTGATTATTCACATACTTATGCAGTGATTATGGCAGGCGGAGGCGGAACTCGCCTTTGGCCAGTTTCAAGGAAAGAAAAACCTAAACAATTGCTGCCATTGCTTGGCAAGGATACTTTGTTTCAGAGCACTGTGGCGCGTTTAAAGAACTTGTTTCCGCCCGAACGTATTTTGGTTGTGACGGTTGAAGAGCAGGCGCGTGAGATGAAGTTGCAGGCTCCTGAAATCCCTAAAGAGAATTACCTGATCGAGCCTGCGCCGCGCGGAACGGCTTCTGTAGTCGGGATGGCGGCAATGGTCCTGCAAAAGCGAGACTCTCATGCTTCCATGGCAATCCTGCCGTCGGATCATTTCATCCGCAATGTAGATTTGTTTCATTATTTATTAAAGGCTGCATTTGAAGTTGCAGATAATGGCTACCTTGTTACGCTTGGTATTACCCCCACGGCGCCTTCCACGGCTTATGGATATATCCAACAAGGTGATTCCTTGAATGGCGAGTATAAATATCCTGCCTATACTGTTAAGAGCTTCAAAGAAAAACCCAACGAAGAGACCGCCCAGCAGCTTTTGCATACTGGGGACCATTCGTGGAATAGCGGCATGTTCATCTGGCGTACGGATGCAATCATGAACGAGATCAATAAACAGATGCCGCAGTTGGGCGCAGAGTTAAAAGTCATAGGCGAGGCATGGGGAACTTCCAGGCAGAATGACGTTTTAAACAAGCGCTGGCTTGTTTTGAAAAATGAAACGGTCGATTATGGCGTAATGGAGAAGGCCGAGCAGGTGGCGGTGTTGCCTGCAGGCGGCTTGGGCTGGAGTGATGTTGGGATGTGGTCATCCTTATTTGAAGTATTATTGCCTGACATGAATGGCAATATTGCCACCAATTCCAGCCTGCATCTTGCGCACGAAACCCATAATACAATGGTGTACGGTGGTTCATCAAATCGCCTAATCGTCACGATAGGTGTGGATAACATGGTTATCGTGGATACGGGCGATGCTCTGCTGGTGTGCAAATCTGACCAGTCTCAAAAGGTGAAAGAAGTGGTCGAGCATCTGAGAAAGCACAGGCAGGATAAGTTCCTGTAAAATTGGTGTTTGTAAAAAAACGGAAAATTGCGTAGAATGATGCCCTATCCCGTATCCTTACGGGATAGATTTGTGTTACTGTCAAAAAGTTCGCGCTTTCGGCGCTGGAGGTTTAATGGAAGCATATTGTATGAAGTGCAAGACAAAACGGGAAATTCAAAACCCTGTTGCAGGATTTAATGCCAAGAGCTCTGCGGTCACAACGGGCATTTGTCCTGTTTGCGGCACAAAACTTTTCCGCATGGGCAAAACCGAAGCTCATGCTGGTTTGATTCCACCGCCAAAACCTGAGAAGGTGGAGGTGCGTAATGGCAAGTTGGTGATCGTTGAATCACCTGCAAAAGCTAAAACCGTTGGACGCTTTTTAGGGAAGGGGTATACCGTCCGTGCTTCGGTCGGACATGTGCGCGATCTGTTAAAGTCACAACTTTCTGTGGATGTGGATAATAATTTCGAGCCAAAGTATCGCGTTCCCAATGAAAAGAAAGTGGTTGTAAAAGAACTTAAGCAGCTTGCAAAAAAAGCAGAAGAGATCTTTCTCGCAACAGATCCCGACCGCGAAGGCGAATCCATTTCGTGGCATTTGATGGAAGCTGCAGAGATAGACCCTGCCCGTACCAAGCGGGTGGTCTTTCATGAGATCACTGCTCCTGCGGTTGCAGAGGCGTTTTCGCATCCGCGGGAAATTAACATGGACCTGGTCAATGCCCAGCAGGCGCGCCGTGTGTTGGACCGTATTGTTGGTTACAGCATCAGTCCCATTCTTTGGGAGAAGGTGCGCGGACGCCTGTCAGCGGGGCGGGTGCAGTCGGTGGCTCTCAGATTGATCGTTGATCGCGAGCGTGAAATCGATGACTTCAAGCCTGTGGAATATTGGTCCATTCATGCTGAGTTTAAACCCGATCACTTGAAATCCACATTTATTGCTAAACTAGCGCGCATTGACGAGAAGGAACCGTCTTTTTCCAATGAAGCTGAAGTGAAGCCCGTCCTGTTTGATCTGGAAACCGCAGCGTTCTCTGTTACGAAAGTCAAGCGCGGCGAACGCAGGCGCAAACCTGCAGGACCGTTTACCACGTCCACGCTGCAGCAGGAAGCTTCGCGTAAACTTGGTTTTACAGCCAAGCGGACAATGGGATTGGCGCAGGGATTATACGAAGGCCAGGATGTAGGCGAGGGTGGCACGACAGGCCTTATCACCTACATGCGTACCGACTCGATGAATGTTTCCGCATTGGCTCAAAACGAAGCTCGTGAATATGTCACTGGAAAATACGGCGCGGATTATCTTCCTGCGGAAGCGCCCGTTTATAAGACAAAATCCGCTGGCGCGCAGGAAGCCCATGAAGCGATTCGTCCAACTTCTGCCATGCGCGACCCTGAGAAGGTCAAGGATTTTCTTGACCCTGCAATGTTCAAGCTTTACCGCTTGATCTGGCAGCGCTTTGTGGCTTCACAAATGGAATCGGCTGTGTACGATACATTGCAGGTCGAAGTGACGGGCAAGACAACTGGGCATGAGTATCTTTTGCGTGCTTCCGGCTCTGCAGTAAAATTTGCCGGCTTTTTGGTTGTGTATGAAGAAGCCAAAAATGAAGACGCGAAGACGGACGACGATGAGGAGAATGTGAAGATCCCTGCCGGTATCGCAGAGGGACAGAAGCAGGAACTGATCCGCTTGATTCCCGAACAGCACTTTACACAGCCGCCGCCCCGTTTTTCGGAAGCATCCCTCGTGCAGGCGTTGGAAGAGAATGGCATTGGACGCCCTTCCACGTATGCGCCTACGATTTCGACGATCCAACAGCGCGGATATGTGGAGCGTGTGGAGAAACGTCTCATCCCAACGGATACGGGGATTCAAGTTACTGACTTGATGTTTCAATACTTCCCTGAAGTTGTGGATCTAAGTTTCACCGCCCATATGGAAGAGGATCTCGATAAAATTGCAGACGGCGATATGATATGGACGGATGCGATCCGCGAATTTTATACACCGTTTGCCGAAGATGTGAAGAAAGCACAGGCCGAAATGCCTGTCACCAAGAGCGGACCCGAGCCCATTGGACGCAATTGCCCCGAATGCGGCAAGGAGCTAGTCATTCGTTATGGACGTTTCGGAAAATTCATTTCATGCAGCGGTTTTCCTGAGTGTCGTTACACCGAACCGTGGCTTGAGAAGATCGGCGTATTATGTCCGACCGACGGAGGCGAACTTGTGGAACGCAAGACCCGCAAAGGGCGCACCTTCTTCGGCTGCATCAATTATCCAAATTGCGAATTCACTTCGTGGAAGCGCCCCATTGCAAAACCCTGCCCGAAATGCAACGGCTTGCTGGTCATTGCAAACAAGCGCGAGGCACAATGCCTCAATTGTTCCGAATCCTTCCTATTGGAAGAGATCATGCCTGAAATGGCATAGTAGAAAGACAGGTAAACAAATGCATTTTTCACCCCTCCCATATCTTGACCCTGGCTCTGGCAGCCTTATCATTCAGATCGTTGTTGCAGCCTTGCTGGGGATTGGTGTTGCTGTTCGCGCTTCCTGGGGAAGTATAAAGAAATTATTTGGAATCAAACCAAAGGTGGATGACGACAACACAGATGACGACTCCAACTAACGGACAACTTTCCGCTTCTTTCCGCGACCCCAGCGGATACCTGTTTTCTCGAAACGGGATTCTGTACCGACAGGTCAACCGCGCGTACGCAGAAGATTACGCGCGATTGATGGATTCGGGTCTGTATGAGAAGCTGGTCAAAGCCAATTTATTGATTCCACATGTTGAGACCGACCAAATTCTAGCGGAGATCGCATCGTCCCCAAGGGGGGAAGCGGCATTTAAAGTCATTCAGCCGGAGCGTGTGTCGTTTATCTCCTATCCCTATGAGTGGTCATTCAGTCAATTGAAGGACGCCGCGCTGGCTACCCTGTCCATTCACAAGCGCGCCTTGAAATTAGGCATGTCGTTGAAGGATGCCAGTGCGTACAACATTCAGTTCGTGCGCGGCAGGGCGATGTTGATCGACACGCTTTCCTTTGAGACTTACAAGGAGGGTGAGCCGTGGACGGCGTACAGGCAATTTTGTCAGCACTTTCTTGCGCCGCTTGCGCTGATGAGTTATCGCGATGTGCGCTTGAGTCAATTGTTGCGTGTGTATATTGACGGCGTGCCGCTTGACCTTGCAAGTGAATTGCTTCCATTTAAAACGAAATTGAATTTCGGCTTGCTCACGCATATTCATATCCATGCAGGTACACAAAAAAGATATTCAGATAAGGCTGTGGAACTGCGGAAAGGTGCCATGAGCCTTCAGGCTATGATCGGCTTGATCGAAAGTTTGGAGAGCACGGTTAAGAAATTGACATGGACACCAACTGGTACTGAATGGGGGGCTTATTATGATGCGACCAATTATTCTGATTCGGCGTTTGACCATAAAAAACAGTTGATACGTGAGTGGACTGCTGAGAAGAAACCAAAATTAATTTGGGATCTGGGCGGCAATACCGGGGTGTTCAGTCGTGAAGCCGCATTATCTGGCGCGTTCACTGTTTCATTTGATATTGACCCTGCGGCAGTCGAGCAAAATTATCGGGTCGTAAAAAAGAACAAGGAACAGAATCTTTTGCCCCTCGTTTTGGATCTGACCAATCCCAGCCCTGCCATTGGATGGGACCACGCCGAACGAGATTCATTCGGTCAGCGCGGCCCCGCGGATATGGCGCTGGCGTTGGCGGTGATCCATCACCTTGCCATTTCCAATAATGTTCCGCTTCCGCAGCTTGCCCGATTCTTTGCTGCCCGCGCAAAGTGGTTGGTGATCGAGTTTGTTCCGAAATCGGATTCGCAGGTAAAACGCCTGCTTTCCTCCCGCAAAGATATTTTTCCGACTTACACCCGCGAGGGGTTTGAAGCCGCGTTCTTGCAGGAATTTAATATCCACAAGGCTGAATCTGTTCGCGACTCGGAACGAGTCCTCTATCTGATGGAGACACGGTAACTAATCTGCCATACAGGGGATGAAAAATACGTTGTATAATCAAGCAAAAGTCATCAAGCAAAGGAGTCTTGTATGCAGTTTATTGTCGCTTTGTTGAAAAAACTGCCCATCTTGCCGATTGTCATGCTGATCGCGGGTCTGTTGCTGGGATTGCTGTTTGGGTATGTTATCGCACCTGTGAAATTTGTGGATGCGACTCCCGCCTATCTGCGCGCGGATTTGCAGGAGGATTATCTCCGAATGGCGATCGACTCCTTCCGCCTCAATTCGGACCCGAACTTGGCTGTGCAGCGTTGGCAGAATCTTGGCGTGGGCGCACAGCAGGCTTACAGCAATATTCAGGCGAATCCCGGTACTGCCGACCCGGCTGTTGTCAAAGCCTATGGGGATGTGATTACTGCCGTACTTTCGTCAGGCGGCGGCCAGCCAGCCCCTGAAACAGCGACAGGCTCCTCGTCTGTGATGCGGACAGCAGTGATTGGCGTTGGGCTGATTCTTTTGTTGGGCGTGCTTGCCGCTGGTGGTTTTTATCTATTCCGTTTGCTTGGCAAGCGCGGCAGCGGCGAAGTGACCGCCGTCATGCAGGCCTCCGAGATCAGCCGCAATGCGGAAAAAACAAATTTCGAAGACCTTGGCCTGGCACCGCCGATCACACAGACTATGACCACCTATGTGTTGGGCGATGACCTGTATGATGAATCTTTCAGTATCGATACACAGGCTGGAGAATTCATGGGCGAGTACGGCGTGGGCGTCTCTGAAGCGATTGGCGTCGGCGACCCGAAGAAGGTCACTGCCTTGGAGATCTGGCTTTTCGATAAGAACGATATCAAAACCGCAACCAAAGTCTTGATGTCTCATCACGCTTTCAATGACCCCGAGATTCGAGCCCGCCTTGAACGGAAGGGCGAACTTGTAATCGTTGAACCGCAAGCTCAGGTCTTGCTTGAGACCGCCACCTTGCAATTGCTTGCCACAGTGGTTGATCTTGAATATGGAAAAGGCCCAATGCCATCCAATAGTTATTTTGAACGAATTACTCTTGAATTGGCTATCTGGCCAAGGCAGGGTTAACAAAAAAATCCCGTCCAATTTTGGACGGGATTTTTTATTTTATTCGATTTTCAAGATCTTAAGTTTTATTTTTCCGCCTGGGGCTTCTGCTTCCGCGACATCTCCCACTTTTTTATCGATGAGTGCCTTGCCAATGGGAGATTCGTGTGAAATTTTTCCCTTGCGAGGATCAGCCTCTGTCGGGCCGACGAGGTGATAGGTTTCGGGGTCAAATCCATCTTCTTGAATGGTAATGTGCGATCCGATGGCGACAACTCCCGTGCTTTTTGTCTTTTCGATGATTACGGAATTGCGCAGAATGGCTTCGATCTCCTGAATGCGGCCTTCGAGAAAGCCCTGATCTTCCTTGGCTTTGTGGTAATCGGCGTTTTCAGAGAGATCGCCCATTTGAATGGCGGAGCGCAGTCTGGCCGCCAATTCCTCGCGGCGTGGACCTTTGAGGTCTTCCAGTTCAGCCTGGAGTTTTGCTTCACCTTCGGGGGTCAGGTAGTTGGGTTGGGACATGGCTTTTGCTCCTTTCTAAATCTAATTAATGAGTAGTGCTTTTAGAAAAGGGGGCAATTGTGTGAAAACCGTGCGCCCCCTTTTCTGGAAAACCAATTAAGGTTTTTCGAAGGGATTGAATAGCTTCTGATGTTCTTCTATGGCAAAGCGGTCTGTCATACCTGCAATGTAATCGCAAATGGTGCGTTCCAGTCCGCGCTTTTCGATGAAGAATTGAATATGGTCGGGAAGCATGGCAGGTTCGGCGCGGTAGGCATGGAACAGGTCTGAAATAGTGCGCTCCGCTTTGACCTGCATCCGTACCACGCGGTAGTGACGGTAGAGTTTGCTGTATAGTAAATCTTTTAATTCGCGGTTGCGGCGTTGCATCTCTTCGCTGTAGCCAATGACATTGTGTTTTAACTTTTGAATATCATTCGCCGTCTTTACTTTACTTTCTTTCAAGCGTTCATCAGTGGCTTTAACCATATCCGTGACCATGATGCCGACCAGTTGGCGGATCATGCGGTGCCGTTCCATGTCGCTCAGGGTTGTCCCTCGCCAGTTGTAGGTTTCGCGCAGGATTTCCCACAAGGCAATTCCTTCAAGGATTTCAGGGCGAAGCATGCCCGAGCGCAAGCCGTCATCGAGATCATGAGTTGTGTAAGCCAGTTCGTCTGCGACATTGGCTATTTGCGTTTCGAGGTTGCCGCGCAAGTCGGGGTTGAAATCACGAGCGTCGGAAATGTCATATTCTGATTCGTGCTTGACCATGCCTTCGCGTACTTCCCAGCTAAGGTTCAAGCCCGGGAATTCAGGGTAACGCTGTTCCAGCTCCGTGACGATGCGCAGGGATTGTTTGTTGTGATCGAAGCCGCCGTAGTCTTTCATCAACCTTGCGAGGGCGATTTCACCTGAATGGCCGAAAGGCGAATGCCCCAGATCGTGGGCGAGACAAATCGCTTCGACAAGGTCTTCGTTCCCACCCAGGGCGCGGGCTAATGTCCGGCCGATCTGAGCAACTTCCAGTGTGTGGGTGAGGCGGGTTCGGAAATGGTCGCCTTCGAAGTTAATAAAGACCTGCGTCTTATATTCCAGTCTACGAAAGGCAGTGGTGTGCAGGATGCGATCGCGGTCACGCTGAAAAGAAGTGCGGTATTCAGGCTCGCCGTCGAGATAGGCGCGGCCTTTGGTATCCCTGCTGCGCATTCCGTAGGGTGCCAGGCTTTTGTCTTCGATCTCTTCAAGCTGTTGACGGGTAAAGAACATGGCTGCCTTTTTGATGAAGATGTCATTGCGAACAATTCGCAATGACATTGAGTGGGGCGAGAGGGGGTCGAACCCTCACGTTGTTACCAACGACAGATTTTAAGTCTGTTGCGTCTGCCGATTCCGCCATCGCCCCAACGGGCGTAATTTTACTATAAATTGTGAAGGTTTAGAATGGAGTGCTGCGCTTCTTTCCGCGGCTCAGCTTGTTTACTGGATCTATGACACTTGTTTGCGCTGAATCCGCAACTGCGAATGCTTGACTACTTCGCCGCATCACCCAAAGCTATCTTCCTTGAAACGTAGTTTTCATAATCGGGCACGAGGCGATCATACTCGCCGTCCATGAGCGGGGAGGAGATCATAAAGTCTGCTGAAGCGCGGTTGTTGGCGATGGGGATGTTCCAGACCACAGCCATGCGCAGGAGCGCCTTTACGTCAGGGTCGTGCGGCTGGGGCTCCAACGGGTCCCAGAAGAAAATAAGGAAATCAATTTTGTTTTCCACGATCTTCGCGCCGATCTGCTGATCGCCGCCGAGCGGTCCGCTTTTGAGCTTGATGATCTTGAAGCCGAGTTCCTTTTCCAGGATTTTTCCTGTAGAGCCTGTTGCATAAACTTTATGGTGTGCGAGCAGGTCACGGTTGAATTTTGCCCATTCGATCAAGTCTCGTTTTTTATTGTCATGTGCCACGAGTGCGATCTTCTTATCATGTTCCATTGGAATTTTTTTGTGAGCCATTTCGCTCCTGTCTGTGCTGAATTCGTTATTTGTGCAAAGCTCCCAGCGCCGCGCCGACGATGCCCGCCCCGTTCAATAATTGCGCAGGCACGGCGGGGGTTTCAATGGTGAGCAATGGCAGGAATTTTTCAGAGTCTTTGCTGATGCCGCCGCCGATGACGAATAGATCAGGCCAGAAAAGTTTTTCCATGGTGTTCAAATATCTATTCACCCTTTTTGCGTATTTTTTCCAGGAGAGTTTATCGCGTTCTCGGGCGAAGGCAGAGGCGCGAAATTCGGCGTCGACGCCGTTTATTTCGAGGTGGCCAAATTCTGTGTTGGGGATCAGTTGTCCGCGGTGAAAGATCGCCGTGCCTATGCCTGTCCCGAGGGTAATCATGATGACTGTCCCGGGTTGGCCGCGTCCCGCACCAAAGGCCATCTCAGCCAGCCCAGCCGCATCCGCGTCGTTGATCAGGGTGCATTCACAGCCAGTGACTTTGGTGAAGAGTGCGTCTGCGTTGGTGCCGACCCACTTTTCAGAGACGTTGGCTGCCATTAAGGCGACTCCGCCTTTGATCGGCGCAGGGAAGCCAATGCCGATTGGACCGTTCCAGTTAAAAGATTGCGCGATCTGCTTGACAACTTCCGCAATAGGCTCAGGCTCCCCTTTTTTAGGCGTCTTAACGCGAATCCGTTCCGCCAGCATTTCGCCGGTTTCTGTGTCTACAGGCGCGCCTTTGATGCCTGATCCGCCTACGTCAATTCCGAGAATGTTCATGGTTTGTGTTCCTGTAAATTGGATTTTGTAACAGGTGAATTGAACCACATCCCTGTTAATTTCAACTGAATCTTTCCAAAGCTTTGTAAATTGCATTTGTCCCAAAATCGATAGCGGCGACGGGGACGCGCTCGTTCGCTGCGTGAATGGTCGCTGTAAAGTTAAAATCTTCAGGGAGGGTGAGCGGCAGGAAGCCGTACGTCTGAATGCCAAGCTTGGTAAAAAAACGCCCATCGGTGACACCGCTCAAAAGCAAGGGGATTGGAATGCCTTCAGGGTCCGCTTCACGCAGTATCTGGGAAAACATCTTGAACATTCCCATATCCGGTTCAGATGGGCCCTGTTCAAATTGAACGATTTCAAGCTCAACATCCTTTCCAACAATTGGTTGCAATTCATTGATCATATCCTCAGGTTTAAAGCCTGGCAGCAGGCGTCCATCCAGTTCCAGAGAAATTTCGCTGGGTATCACGTTTATTTTTGTGCTGCCATTCAGGATGGTGGGGCTGACCGTGTTGTGGAAAAGCGGGTAAAAGACTCGCCCGCGCTTGCCAAGTACGTTTAAAATGGATTGTGTCAAGAAGGGGTTGTTCAATTGTCCAAGCAGCAAGCCCTGCGCGCCGCCAAGTGCAGAAGCCATCGCTTCCACCATCATCTGCGCTGGGGGAGTGATATGCACAGGTGTATGGTTTTCATCCAAGCGTTTGAGCAACTGTGATAGCTGCGCCATTGCACCGCCGCGCACAGGCATGGAGCCGTGCCCGCCTTGTCCGCGGACAATTGCTTTCATCCAGCAAATCTGCTTTTCCGAGATCATAATTGGATAAAAGCGTTTTTTGCCGATTTGCAGCGTAAACCCGCCAAACTCGCCAATGGCGTAGCGAATATCCTTGAATAATTCTGGATGTTCTTCCACGAGGAATTTTACGCCGAAGTCGCCGCCCGCTTCTTCATCGCTGACAATTGCCAGCAAAATATCCCCGGCAGGCTGCAACCCTTCGGCTTTTGCACGCAGGAAGGCAGCCACCATCATGGCTACACCGCCTTTCATGTCCAGCGCGCCGCGCCCCCAGATCATTCCATCCACGACCTTTCCTTCAAATGGCGGATAATCCCATTTTTGATTTTCTGTTGTAACCACATCCACATGGCCATACATCAGGATAGGCTTTGCTTTCCCTGTGCCTTTCAGGTGAGCAACCAAATTTGGACGATTCGCTGTTTTCTGGAGAATGGTGGATTCGATTCCTGCTTCTGCCAACAATCCGCGAATGTAGGCGATGCATGCGGCTTCATTCCCCGGAGGGTTGGTTGTATCAAATTGAATTAATTTTTGCAGGATCTCTGCCGGGCGGTTGTATATTTGCGAATCAGCATGCTGTATTGCCATCTGGTCTCCATTTTTAATGATTATATAGCACCCCATATAAAAAGGACAGGCGCGAGTCTTTATGGTTATCTAAATCAAAAGGCTTTCCTTTTATTGGAAAGCCTTTTGATCATTATTTGTTCGAAGAAGTTGGCGGGTCAATCGGTAACTGCAAAAAAAATGTGCTGCCGGGAAAATTGGTTTCGTCGTGACGCAAGCTTTCCACCCAGGCCTTTCCGCCGTGCGACCGTGCCACACCGCGTACGATTGCCAACCCCAAACCAGGTCCACCGCCCTTGAACGTAGTTTTTCCAGAGGAGTGTACCGTCGCATTCCCGACTTGATAGAACTTTTCAAATATCAATTCGTGGTGTTCGGCATCCAAGCCGATGCCCGTATCCTTGACGCTGATTTCAACGCCGGGCGTGTCTATATCCATGACAATCGGATACGAACTTCAGATCACCTTGCCGCCGTCCGGTGTGTATTTGATGGCATTAACAATCAAATGGTACAAGGCTTTTTGGATCAAGCTGGGATCGGCGTTAATGTTTGGCGTACTCGGATCCTGCTCGACGATCAGTTCAATGTTACGTTCTGCGGCCGCTTTGGAAATGTTTTGCATTGTGTCGGTGATTACTCTTTTTAATGGCACGGGCGCGGTGCGGATCTTTAATGTCTCGCTGTCGATGCGGGTTACATCCAGCATGGTGTTGACCACTTCATGCATTCGGTCTGCACCTTTAATGATCCCGTCCATTACTTCACCCAGCACAGGATTATTTTTTATTTCAGAAAAGGAACTCAGCACATTGACATATCCTTTAAGGACGGTCAACGGGGTACGAAGTTCGTGCGCTGCGACCTGAATGAATTCCAGTTTGTTGCGGTCAAGGTGATGTAGTACCTTGTTTGTGTTTTGCAGATCTTGAATTGCGATTTGATCGTTCTCGCGGATGCGGTCCAGTGTGGTGCGGATGATGTTGATTGCCATGCTTGGGCTGCGGCTGAGCATGGTCTCGAAGCTTTTTTTATCCATCTCCAGCACGGTGCAGTTCGTGAGCGTGCGCACGGTTGCTGAGCGCGGCACATTTTGGATCAATGCCATTTCTCCCACCAGATCACCTTTGCTCGCGATTCTTAAGATGCGTTCCCCATCCTGCTCGCTGATGTTTTTGCTGATGGTGGCAATCCCGTCCGCAATAATATAAAAGACCTCCTCATATGCGCCTTCGTGGCACAATGTGTATTCAGGAGGATATATGCAAATGTGCGACAAGGCCGCCATTTCTTGCAACTCACGTTCCGTCAATCCCTTGAACGCCAAATGTAAAAGGGTGGTTTTGTCGATTGGCTGCGTTTCGATCATTGCGACAGTATAACGTTGTCAAGGGTGGACATTCATTGCTTTTGAATGATAATTTTGGGAAGTTCATGCCGCGGGTCACTTTAAAGCAAGAGAGCGTTTGAATTGAATATTCAAACGCTCTCTTGCTTATAGCATTCAAACCAGCGGTCCCGACGGGATTCGAACCCGCGATCTCGGCCTTGACAGGGCCGCATGTTAGGCCGCTACACCACGGGACCAACTAACTGAGCGGGCAGTAGTTTACCATGACGGTATGGGCGTGTCAATACAATATAGCTTTAAACAAAAAGGCTTCCTCGGAGGAGTAAACCCATATCATCCCTCCTGCAGGGGCAACCATTGATACTGAACGTACATGTCAATTAAACAAAAAGGCGCCCCAGGCAGGAGTCGAACCCACAACCTACTGATCCGAAGTCAGGCGCTCTATCCATTGAGCTACTGAGGCGTGTCAAAATTATACACGACGATTTGCCCACAATGCAAGCCACATGATAGAATCCCCGTATCTCTTCCGAAAGGATATTTATCGATGGCAGACATTAAAGCGTTTGGCGAGAACGTGATCGGCAATCTCGAGAAGGTGATCGTGGGGAAGCGGCAATCCGTTGAGCTTATTGTGATCGGCTTGCTATGCCAGGGACATATTTTGATCGAGGATGTGCCCGGTGTTGGAAAGACCATGCTTGCGCGGAGTCTGGCGCGGTCATTGGATTGTGTTTTCAATCGCATCCAATTTACCCCGGACATGCTTCCAAGTGATGTGACGGGCGTCTCAATTTACAATCAACAGAAAAATAAATTCGAATTTCGAGCGGGCCCCATTATTGGGCAGATCATCCTGGCGGACGAGATCAACCGAGCCACGCCGAAAACACAGGCAGCTTTATTGGAAGCCATGGAAGAGCGTCAGGTGACCGTGGATGGAGAAACGCACATTCTCCCCAAGCCATTCATGGTGCTTGCCACCCAGAATCCGATTGAATATGAAGGAACTTTTCCGCTCCCTGAGGCGCAGTTGGATCGTTTTCTATTGCGTTTGCGGCTGGGATATCCAAGCATTGCGGATGAGATCCGCGTGATGGATGACCAGCAGCTGCGGCATCCGCTGGATTTGTTGAAACCAGTGGTTAAGTTGAAGGAGATTCAGCAGGCGATTGACGAAGTAAAACATATCTATGTCTCTCCTTTGATCAAAAAATACATCGTGGAATTGACCACCCGTACCCGCCAAAGCGCGGATGTGTATCTCGGCGCAAGTCCGCGTGGAAGTTTATCTCTTGCGCGAGCGGGTCAGGCGCGCGCTGCCCTGATGGGGCGTGACCATGTTCTGCCGGACGATATCAAAGCGCTGGCGGTTTCTGTTTTGGCGCATCGTATTATTGTCAGCCCTGCAGCGCGTCTGCGGGATTTAAGTTCCGACAAGATCGTGCAGGAAATTATTCTCGCCACACCCGTTCCGGGCGGAGATTTCTCCTCAGAAATTATACGGAAGAAGACAAAGTGAAAGCTGGGCGAATCCTGCTCGCCTTGTTTTTGATTGTCGGGCTCTTGGGGGTGGTGTTCAACGGAGCCGTTATTTATTCGCGCTTCTTTTTGATCAGCGCCTTGTTGATTGCTGTCGGCTGGTTGTGGGCGCGTTGGTCTGCGGCGGGCTTGGGTTTGACGAGGGGTTCGCGCATGTTGCGCGGCAATGTGGGGGATGTGTTTGAAGAAAACTACGAATTGGCAAATAAAAGTATCATTCCAGCCGCGTGGATCGAAGTTCTCAATAAATCTTCCTTGCCAAATGCTGCTGGATCACGTTTGTTCACTTTTGTACCTGGTCGGCAGAAACGCAGTTACATTGCTCGAACGTGGCTGACGCGTCGCGGCGGATTTCAACTTGGCCCTACTCGAATTTCAACAGGCGACCCTTTTGGTTTGTTTAGTTATGGTAAAACAATAGCTCCACAGGAGACCCTTGTAGTTTTCCCTGTCATAGATGAGATTCAATCGTTTCCATTCCCTCCGGGCATGCTGCCCGGCGGACAAGTGATTCGTCAAAAATCCTACGATATTACGCCGCATGCGGCTGGCGTGCGCGAGTATGTGCATGGCGATGCCATGAAACGCATTCACTGGCCCACCAGCGTGCGCCGCGGACAATTGATGGTCAAGGAATTTGAACAGGATCCACAAGCCGAGATCTGGTTATATCTTGATTCTCAAAAAGTGATCCATTATGAAAAACCGTATGAGCAGGAAGAACTACCGTTGGAATCGATGATGTTCGTGAAGCGGCCAAAATTCAAATTGCCGCCATCCACGCTTGAATATTCGGTTAGCATCGCAGCTTCGTTGGTGCATTATTTTATTGGCCAACGCCGCGCTGTCGGGTATGTAAGTGCAGGGCAGACGTTCACGGTGCATCAGGCGGAGAGAAGCGAAAGGCAGGAAGCAAAAATTTTGGAGACACTGGCTTTCGTGGAAGCCAATGGCGCGCTTTCGATTGCTGCTCTCGTTACTGCACAGGCTTCGCAGTTGCCGCAGGGTTCGAGTGTGATTCTTGTGACTCCAACCGTCCGACCTGATATTTTGCATGCAGTAGATGATCTTCAAATGCGTTACCTGCGTCCCGTGGTTGTACTGCTGGATACCGAAACATTTGGCGGCCCGCGAGGTACAGAAACGCTGGTCAATTCCCTGCACGGACGGCGTGTGCCTGTCACGGTCATTCGCTGCGATGACGATCTCTCGCAAGCCCTTTCAGGTATGTCGTCAACTTTCAAATTACAGGATATGCGCCCATGGCAAACTCCAGAATTCTCACCATAGATCTGAATTTTCAAAATAAGACGCAGGCTATAGCGTCTTATTTAATTCGACATAATGACGGAGCGGTTTTGATTGAGAGTGGACCGGGCTCGACTCTTTCCGCGCTGGAAACTGCTCTGGCAAAGGAGCAATTGACTCCCCGCGACATTACCCATGTTCTGCTCACGCATATTCACCTTGACCATGCGGGGGCAGCGGGTTGGCTTTCACAGCAAGGCGCAGAAATTTATGTCCACCCGAATGGCGCGCCGCATTTGTTGAATCCTGAAAAACTTATCGCCAGCGCCACCCGTATTTATGGCGATAAGATGGAACAGCTTTGGGGGGAATTTCTGCCAGTTGAACAGAATCAGCTCAAAGTTCCGCAGGACGCGGAAGAGATCGTCATCGGCAGCCTGCGCTTTGTGGCGATTAACACGCCCGGTCATGCCGAGCATCATTATTCCTATCTGTTTGAGGACGTGTGCTTCAGCGGGGACGTGGGCGGGGTGAGGATCCCGGGTTATCCATATATGCGCGCGCCCATGCCGCCGCCCGAACTGCATTTTGAGCGTTGGCTGGAGTCGATTGCGCGATTGCGAAAGGAAAAATTCACCCGTATTGCACCAACTCATTTTGGGATGTATGACGATGTGGCATGGCATTTGGATGAGTTGGAGCGGAATTTAGTTGCAGCCCAAAAATGGCTGGAGGAGATTATGCCTTCCGACCCGCCTGTTGAAGAGGTACGTGCCAGGCTGGAAGCTTGGATGGATGAGCAAAGCCGCGAGTACAACTTAAGCGAGGATGTGCTTCGGGCGTATACACTGGCGAATCCCATCGGCATGAGCGCAGACGGTTTGATGCGCTATTGGAGGAAATTTCGAAGTGCGTAATTTGTCATGTGGAACGCGTGATGCATGAAACATGGCAAAATAGAGCAATAAAGTTATACTTTCAATCCAAGGAGATAATTATGAAGGACTTTCTGGCGATCTCCGATTATTCATCGGATGAGATTCAAGACCTGCTTGATCTGGCAGTGAAGTTAAAGAAGGAACATTTTAAAAAAGGAAACAAGAAGATCTTCAAAGGCAAAGTACTGGGGATGATCTTTCAAAAGCCGAGCCTGCGCACCCGTATTTCTTTTGATATGGCGATGCGTCATTGCGGGGGAGATGCGTTATATCTTTCACCGAGCGAGATTGGTTTGGGCAAGCGTGAATCCATTGCGGATGTGGCGCGTGTTCTGTCCGGATATGTGCAGGGATTGATGGCGCGTGTATTTGATCATGCGCATGTGTTGGAACTCGCGAAATGGTCGGATATTCCCGTGGTGAACGGCTTGAGTGATTACAATCATCCCTGCCAGGGCATGGCAGATGCGTTGACGATCATCGAGAATTTCGGCAAAAAATCAAAAGGGTTGAATATCAGCTATGTGGGTGATGGTAACAACGTCACCGTTTCGTTGATGCATGTTTCTGCGTTGCTGGGCTGGAATGTGACCGTCGGTACCCCCGAAGGATACGATGTTAATCCCAAGGCTGTTGAAATCGCGAATGCAATTGCCCAGAAAACTGGCAGCAAATTGACTTTTGTGCGCGATGTGCATGAAGCCGTCAAGGGTGCGCATGTGATCTATACCGATACGTGGACAAGTATGGGACAGGAAGAAGAGACTGCCAAGCGCGAGAAAATCTTCCCGCCTTATCAGGTCAATGCCAAACT
>JAEURE010000290.1 GCA_016789485.1 Anaerolineales bacterium
TGTGTGAATAACGCGCTGAGAACATAAAACAAAAGATGGAAGGGAATTAAGAGCAATGCGCCCACAATCGGCTGACGCAGTAATTTATATGCCGAAGTGCGGTATCGCTGGCGCATGGTGACCGCAAACCAGGTGCCCATGAACGCCATTTCAATAATCGAAAAAAGGGAATAGGTATCCCATGTTCCGCGCAGCAACCCTGCGAAAGCCCCAAGTACAGCCGCGCCCACAGGTCCCAGCAAGCCGCCCCCCAACAACCAGGGGATGGCGGAAAAAACCATCAGCGCAGAACCCGGCGCATCGGCGGGCACGTTCGGCATCGGCCGGGCTGAAGCGGAAGCGATCCTTAATCCAATAAATAATGTTGTAGCTGGAACCAAGATGAAAAAGACAACGAAAAGTCCCCACTCACGTTTCTTCCATGCAGGCTGATATCCCCGCCAATGATACAAGGCATACACCACCACCCCAAGCAAACACACCCATACAAACCAACCTGCAAGAGTGGGCGGCGCGGGAAACGGGATGCCTGCAAGAAGCGTAAAAATAAATTCCATTTTGTTGAATTATAGCCCGAAAAACAACCCAAAGATTTAAGAATATTCCCCGCGATATTTCTCAGGCAGAAGGGATGCCAATGCCGCCATGATTTGTCTCGTCCCCTGCGCCACCGCCTCCTGTCTGGCTGAGGCCTGCCCGGTCAACCAAAACAGTTTCCCCACCTTCACATGGACCTGCGCCCGCCGCAGCCTTTTTAGATGACCGTACACATTATCATTTTCAGTGCCTGTGATGGCGATCGGTAAAATCGGCGCGCCTGATTTATATGCCAAAAATGCCGCACCGCCGCCGCCCTCCTCCAATGCGCCTGTGACAGAATACCTGCCTTCCGGCGCGATGACAATAATACGGCCTTCTGCAAAACCGTCCAATGCAGCACGCAAAGCACGAATATCCGACCGACCGCGGTGCAGCCAGATGACACCGTACCAGTCAATTAATTTTCCCAGAATGGGAAGATCATACAATTCGATCTTGCCGAGCGCATCCGGCGCAGACGGCAGGGCTGATATCAAGGCTGGTACATCTGAATCGCCAATGTGGTTGATGACAACCAGCAGCGGCCCCTTTTGCGGAAAATTTTCAATTCCATCCACAGTTACATTCAAACAGATTTTAGCAAGCAGTTTCATTAATCCATGCCCAAAGATACGAAAAGCGCGGCGCGCAAAGGTCATCTTTGGCAGACGTACCAACTCAGGCCGCCACACATCAGTGACAGGTTTAGGCGGGAGTGATGGCTTGCCCTGCATAGACTCCATGATATTCCTCAGGCAAAAGACCCGCAATATAACGCATCACCAAATCAGCATTTTGCTGGCGGGCTGCTCTTCGCTCGACGCCTTTTTGGGTAATATGTGGAAATTGTATCGGTTTACCAATACGCATTTCAAGCTCGGGCTTTTCATGATGTCCCCGCCACATCGTTCCGATGCTATTTCGGAAATATAATTTGGAGCGCTGCCAAAAATCATCAGTGGTAGCGACCAAACCAACGGGCAAAACGGGAACCTGCGCATGTTCGATAATGTACCCGACCCCGGGCATGGCGCGCCGCATGGCTGGCACATGCGATCGACCGCCCTCAGGGGCAAGCAGCAATGGATGCCCTGATTTCAGGATAACCAGAATTTTTTCAAGCAAGGCACGGTCGTAATCACCACGGTGAACTGGAATGACACCGTACATCGACAGCAATTGTCCCTGTCCTTTTTTTGAAAACACATCCGCTGCACCAATTACTTCGGGCTGTTCGGGCCAAAAGGAAACCGCAAGGGGTGGATCAAAAATGGAGATGTGATTGATCGCGATCACGTACGGTTTACCGAGTGGGACATTCTCCACACCAAATACCCTTACTCTCCCGAGGACGCGAAAAAGAGTACGAATGATTGGACGCAAAAATATTCGATTGAATTGAATGTGTAAGGGGATGGAATACTCTTTTACTTGCATAATTCCAGAACGCGCACAAAAACCTGCTCTGCATCCATTTGATCCGAATCGATAATGATGGCGTCATCCGCCGGACGTAATGGGGCAACTGCACGGGTGGAGTCGATGCGATCACGCTCGATCACTTTTTTGAGAATTTCCTCGTAATTGGATTTTTCACCGCGCGCAATAAGCTCATCATAACGCCGCCTGGCACGTTCTTCGGCGCTCGCATCCAAATAGACTTTCAAATCTGCCTCCGGCAAAACAACCGTGCCAATATCGCGCCCAACCATGACGACTTTTCCGCGCAACCCAATGCGGCGCTGCTGTTCAGACAAAGCTTTTCGTACGCCGGCATACGCTGAAACAACAGAGACATTCGCATCCACATCGCCGCCGCGCATATCCCAGGTAACATCCTTATCACCGATAAGCACATCACAGGGACGGCCATCGTTTTTTGACGGCGGGCGGATATCGATTTGTGCCTTTTGGGCAAGTTCAGTGATCATGACTTCATTACGCAGGTCCATGTCATGTTGCAGGGCAATCCAGGTAATGGCTCGGTACATAATGCCGGTATCAAAGAAAAGATACCCAAGTGAGTTGGCGAGTTTGTTTCCAAGCGTGGATTTTCCGGACGCAGCTGGACCGTCGAGGGCGATGATGGAAGGAGGGGAAATTTTTGTCATATCGTTATCTATCAAGAAAAAGGTCATCACGCGCCCAAAGGATGATGGTTTCACCAACTTGCGGCATATCGCGCAGGGTAATCCAGCGAATCCAATCTGAAGGGAGGGTGGTATCCCACATGGGAGTGAGCCGCCATGAAAAATCCTGTCCACGGTAGGCGGCAACAAGAGTGGGGTCCGTTTCAAAAGGAGTCACCACAAAATCTGGAGAACTATTGGCGTCAAGGGTGTCCACCACTTGAACCTGATGTTGGCGCAAGGTCCACTCGAGGGCGGGGGAATCCAGCCCAACGATGACAACAGACGCTGAAGTATCATCGCCAATACCAAATTCCGAAATCTCACGGACAGTCGCTTCCAATAAATGTGCCTGCATGGGTATGGAAGGAGACCACCACAATTCGGGGAATCCCATACCACGCAGCCCGGCAGAGCCAAGCGCGCCGCCAAGGCCAAGCACCCCCAGCGCAATCACGAGTCCCCAGACTCCCCCAAACCGTGCGGTACGAATGGACCATCCTGCCGCAACCAAAACAAGGCTGATCACCAAAAGTATCAGTGAGCCGATCAGAAGCCAGAAACGGATAAGATATTCGCGGGTATCAGATGGAAACCAGACCATGCTTGAAAAATCGAGCCAGGCGAAGACCCAGATAAATATGGTTAAGAAAGCCACGCCGGCGACTTCGCTGCGTTCTTCGGGATAGACGTTGACATTGCGTGCCAATTCCATCGAAGCAAGTACTAGAAGCGGAATAAGCGTCCATGCAAGGTCTGCGATCTGACGGGAAGGCAGGAAAATGACAAGCAGGAGCGAGACAAGGAACCAAATGCTCAGGAAGATGACCCGCCTTGCACCATTGGCCCAGCCGCGGATGATAATGATCAAGGCGAGCAAAAATGCAAGCGGCTGATAGATCAACAGCGAGAGAAAGATTCTAGCTGCAGGAACGTTCGATGGAATCAGCCAGGAGGTGATGTATGCAGGAATGGACGCAAGCGCTGCGCTAAGTCCTTTGGGGACAATAAAGAAGAGCGTGCCCA
>JAEURE010000291.1 GCA_016789485.1 Anaerolineales bacterium
GCAACGAGATCGTAGGTGAAGGCAAATGGATGATAGAGCAGGCGGAAGAAAAAACGCATGAAGCGCTGGATGAGGTTCATAAATAAAACAAGGGTTTGACTTTGAAGTCAAACCCTTGCCTTGAATATCTTTTGATTAGACGGGAGTGGCTTCGCCGCCGTCTTTTTTGGTTTTGCGCACGGCTTCGAGGGCGCCCTTGCCGCGTTCGCGAACTTCGTTGGCCAGCTCGGTGGCGCGTTGGCGGGCTTCCTTGGTAAGTTCTTCAGCGCGTTGTCTGGCTTCTGATGCAGCAGCTTCTGCGCGTGCCAAAACCTCTTCAGCTGATTGAGAAGCGCGGTCGCGCAGTTCAATGGACTTATCCTTGATTAGTGCGCGGGTCTCTTCACCAGATTGAGGTGCAAAGAGCAGGGCTACAACAGCGCCGGTAAGGCCGCCGACTACAAATCCTACGAGAAAGGCTCCAAATTCATCACGGTCAGACATGGTATATCTCCTTTGATTTTTGATGGTTGGTTGAGGTGAATATCACCCCGTTTTTTACTTTGTTTTAATGCCTAGTAATTCTAACATACGCTTGAGGCCCGCCAAATAGCCATTAAGTTTGATGACCGGCTCCACCACGTTTTCACCGAGGAATTCAGCAGTACCGCGCAACGTATTTACGGTTTCACTGGTGGCATTCAGAATAGGGCGCACTTCATTTTGCAGCAGGTTGATCAGGCTGGCAAGTTGCACGATGAGGATGATCAGCGCAACTCCAATGACCAGGGATTCCAACGCCACTACGATGATAAAGATGTCCCGGATCCTGTCTGTCGGGGCAGTAGGCTGCATCAGAAAGTAAATCGCTGTGCCCAGCAGAACGAGAATCAGCACAACGCCAGCGATGATGCCTGCAATGAGCGTTTTTTGGCGGCGTTCCTGTTCGCGCAGTTCGGCAATCTGTTCGGGAGTGAGTTGTGGGGCAGGTGGCTGTTGTTCGGGTTGTGGGAGTGCCATATTTTTATTATACAGGGAAAAATGTAAATTGGGGTAAAAGGCAGTGTTAAGGGGTGATCGGCTTTATCGTACCTATATCCGATGGCGCGCCGCCAAAGAGACCAATATCTCTGCAGGATTGTTTATCCAGACGCAGAAGGGTTATTTCATTGGAAGTAACATCAACCTGAATGATGGTGTCCACTTTGTATTGTGAGTCGACAGTCAGCTTCAGGTTTACCTGCCTTTGGGTCGGAAGATTGTTGAGGCAAACCCTTTTGTCCGGGTGTTCTCGATCTTCGTCAATGGCGCGGAGGATGGCGCAGGTGTTGGGCAGGTCCACGGTGCCATTATTTACTACGGTTACAAAGGCATTGGTAACTTCGCCCATGCCGTGGGTTATGTCAAAGCTGGTGTTGCAGCCTAATATGACCAGGTTCACTGACTGTATGGAGACGGGTGGCAGCGTATCTGTTGGTTGAATAGGGGTAAAGGTAAATGTGGGAGACGGTGTTATTGTGTTTTCAGGGGTAACGGGTGAAATCACGGTCACGTTCGATGACGGAGTCTGTGTAAATACAAATATTGGAGGAGGAATGATGAAAGGCGTCTGCGTGACAATACCCGGGGTGTAGGAGGGAATGGGTGTCCAAACTGGGAATGCCTGCGGCGCAACTCCCCAAACATCACATGAGCTAATTAATAGGGCTGAGAGCAGAAAGCAAATTAATTTTCTCATTTTTTTATTATACACCCTTGAATTATTTTGAAAAGCGAGTCGATTTTAGGGAGTGATTTTTTCCATCGCTTCCTGCAACTCTCCCCAGCTTGGTTCAACCAGAATGGATCCGTCAGGAAATACTATTGTTGGAACACTACGTTTTCCATTATTAACAGCCATGACAAATTCAGTTGCCTCTGCATTGCCTTCCA
The DNA here is from genome assembly GCA_016789485.1 of Anaerolineales bacterium. GTDB lineage: Bacteria > Chloroflexota > Anaerolineae > Anaerolineales > Villigracilaceae > Villigracilis. Next base: position 1,912 of record JAEURE010000291.1, read on the forward strand.
GCCCGACACGCAGATATTCGATATTATTGGCTTCAAAGAAAGCCTTTGCCCGATGACAATCCGAGCAGTACTCGGTGGTGTACATTACGATCTGTGATGGATTTGTGGTGTACAGGTCGCTCAAAAGATTTCTCCAGAGATTAAATTGTTTGGCAGCTGCTGATCTTACGCATCTACAGTTTTTAGATATTCACGAATAGCAAGCGCCGCGGACGCGCCTTCCCCTGCGGCGGATGCGGCTTGTTTGGTTGCGCCTGAGCGGACATCTCCCGCTGCGAAAATCCCGGGGATGCTGGTCATCAATTGGCTGGCTTTAACAAAGCCCCAATTGTCCACTTCGACTTTTTCTTTTACCAGATCATTGTTTGGTGATAAACCAATGAACACAAAGACGCCGTCATATTTCAGTTCTTTGGTTTCTTTCGATGATTTATCCATTACGAGCACAGAGCTAAGTTTATCACCGCCTCGAAATTCAAGGATATTATGGTTAAGTAGAACATTCATGTTTTTCTTTTCCGCCACTTTATCTTGTAATATCTTGCTGGATTTCGGCTCCTGCGAATTAACCAGAATATCAACCTGGGCTGCGAATTTAGTCAGGAAGAGCCCTTCTTCAAATCCACTGTTGCCGCCTCCAACAACCAGCACTTTTTTACCTTTGTAGAAAGCCCCGTCACAAGTGGCACAAAAATGAACATTGATGCCAATCAACCCGTCTTCGCCCGGGATTTCCAGACGGCGGTATTTTGCACCGGTTGCAATCAAAACAGATTTGCTGTGATAGTGCTCTCCCGAGTTCGTGTGGATAACATGATATTGACCATCCTGCTCAATCTCAACGACTTCCTGTGCCTGAAGTATCTCCACGCCGAATTTGCGGGCTTGCCTGCTTAACCTGTCTGAGAATTCGGCACCTGAGATTCCTTCATCAAAACCAGGAAAATTATCCAAAGTCTGGGTGATCCCAGCCTGGCCGCCTAACCCCGCTTTCTCGATTACTAAGACGTCAAGCCCCTCGCGTGCAAGGTAAAGTGACGACGTCAACCCTGCCGGTCCGCCGCCAATGATGATCGCATCATAATATTCGCGCCTGGCCTTGGTCTGCAGTCCCAGCTTTTCTGCAAGCTGTGAGTTTGACGGTTCCACCAAAATACTGCCGTCAGGAAAGATGATTGTGGGAATAATGCGCATCCCGTTATTGATGCTTTCCACAAAGGAAACGCCATCGACGATCTCGTCAATATCGATATTTTCGTATCCGATGCGATGCTCGGCAAAGAATTTCTTCGCACGTTTGCAATCCGGGCACCAACTTGTGCCGTAGACCCGAATAACGGGAGGGGTTAGATCGAAAGGTTTCAACTCATTTTCCACGGCTAGATTCTCCTTAAATATGGATGAAGTTTTGGTAGAAGTTCTTACTGTGCGACCCCCTTTGCATAGATTTAGCAACTTACTTTTTTGATAACTCAATTTGCCTGGGCGAACTTTGAATTCATTGCAGCGTAGATTATCGAACTAACTTCGTCTGCTCATTATGATGATATCCGCTTAAAGTGGAGAAGATAAATTAACCCATAGATAGGAAGGTTTGATTGCTAGGGTAAGCATTCTTAAAATCGTACCAGTGAGAAGTGGAAAAAATCATGGCAAAATAGAGCAAGGAGTGGTACACATGAAGAATTGGATGAAGTCTGTTTGATCGCAGGGCACTGGCTTGAAGATTACAATACTGTCCGTCCGCACGAGGCATTACAGGGTTTATCCCTTCGCCAGTTGCTGTTCAAAGT
>JAEURE010000292.1 GCA_016789485.1 Anaerolineales bacterium
GCCACCGCTTTGACCTGCTTCACCATTTTGGCAAATGCCTCAGGTGTGAGCGATTGCTTGCCATCGGAAACGGCGTGCGCGGGGTCTTGATGCACCTCGACGATGATACCATCGGCACCTGCGGCAACACCAGCCTTTGCAATGGTGGACACATATTTTGAATCGCCTGTGGAGTGTGAGGGGTCAATAACAACGGGAAGGTGCGTAAGTTCTTTGAGAACGGGAATGGCGTTGATGTCGGTGGTGTTGCGCGTGGCGGTTTCGAATGTGCGGATGCCACGTTCGCAGAGGATGACACGTGTGTTACCGCCACTGAGAATGTATTCGCTTGCCATGAGCATCTCTTCGATGGTCGCGGACATGCCGCGCTTGAAAAGGACGGGGGTACGGGTTTCACCAAGCGCACGGAGCAGATTGAAGTTCTGCATGTTACGCGCACCAAGTTGGAAGACATCTACATATTTTTCCATCATGGCGATCTGAGAAACTGCCATCACTTCGGTGACGATGGGAAGGCCTGTTTGCTCGCAGGCTTCTGCCATGTATTCGAGTCCTTCTTCGCCGAGACCTTGAAAGGCATACGGCGACGTGCGAGGCTTGAAGACGCCACCGCGCAAAGCATTTGCACCCGCTTCTTTGACGGCGTGCGCGATCTCGATGATCTGCGTTTTCGATTCAACAGAACAGGGTCCCGCAATGATGGGGACTTCGGTTCCGCCAATGGTGAAACCATCGAGTTCAAAAACAGAATCCTGCGGGTGGAATTGACGTGAGGCGAGTTTGTAAGGCTTGGAAATGCGCTGGACTTCCATCACACCTGGAAGCGCTTCGAAAATTTCCTTGGCGACGTAGTGTCCGTCACCGACTGCGCCGATGATGGTCTGCTCCACGCCGAAGATGGGATGGGAAGATAAATTCTGTTTTTCGATCTCGGCAATGACTGCGTCTATCTGTTCTTTGGGTGCACCTGGGTGCATGATGATCATCATGATGATTATTTTCCTTTTTTATTTTATTTCATCGGTGGTCGGGTAGAGCGAAGGGCTACTCAACCACCGAGGCGTCTACGCCCAACCCTGCTTCACGTATTCGCCTTGGACGGATGCGAGTTTGCGTCCCATCACCTGTGCGATCTGCCCGACCTGTTTGACCATCTCAGCGAACTTTTCAGGCTTCAGTGATTGCCTGCCATCAGAGACAGCCTTCGCTGGGTCAGGATGCACTTCGATGATGAGTCCATCTGCGCCTGCGGCGATGCCTGCGCGGGCAATCGCGGCGACATACTCCGAATAACCTGTGGAGTGAGATGGGTCAAGAATAACTGGCAGGTGAGTTAAATTTTTCAACACGGGGATGGCGTTGATGTCCGTTGTGTTGCGTGTGGATGTTTCAAACGTCCGAATGCCACGCTCGCACAACATCACGCGATTATTGCCGCCCGCCAAAATATATTCGGCAGACATCAACAACTCTTCAACAGTAGCAGAAAGTCCGCGTTTGAGCAAAACCGCCGTGCGTGTCTCACCGATGGCACGCAGCAGGTTGAAGTTCTGCATATTGCGCGCGCCCACCTGCAACACATCCACATACTTCACCATCAAATCCACCTGCACCTGCGACATGATCTCAGCGACGATAGGCAGTCCCGTTTGTTGTCGCGCCTCGGCAAGGTATTCGAGACCTTCCTCGCCGAGTCCCTGGAAAGAGTACGGCGACGTGCGCGGCTTGAACACTCCCCCGCGTAAAGCGGACGCTCCCGCCTCCTTCACAGCCTGGGCTGTTTCAAGAATCTGGGAACGACTCTCCACTGAACACGGTCCCGCAATGACGGCGATCTCGCCGCCGCCCACAGTGAACCCGTCCAATGGAAGGATTGTGTTCTCAGGATGGAATTGCCGCGAGGCAAGTTTATACGGCTGTGTGATACGCTGGACGATTTCGACTCCGTCCAATCCCTCGAAACGTTCGGTTGGGATGCTGTGCGTCTCACCGATCGCGCCGATAATGGTCGCTTCGACTCCCTGCGAGAGGTGGACGTTCAACCCCACAGATTTAACTTTCTCAATCACTGCTTCCACCTGTTGAGGGGTGGCGCTGGCTTTCATTATGATCATCATGATGATTTCTCCTGAATAAAAAATTATTGCGCTGCAACCAGGTCAGGTCTCAGCTTGACTGCGTCTTTCAAATATACATGCGTGATTTTGTCTTGCGGAATTTCCGTATTCCAGTGGACGAGCACGCGAATCACCCTTGGCAAACTGCCGGGCACGGGAATTTCCCTTGCGCACATCATCGGGACAAGTCCCCAGCCCATTTGTCTGGCAGCCTGCGCGGGGAAGGTCGAAGCGAGGTCCTCGGTCACAGTGAAGATGGCACTGCCAACGTCTTCGGGGCGCATACTTTCATTCGCTTCCAAAATCGCCTCAAGTAATTCCCGCGTGGCTTCGAGAATCAGGTCGGGCGTATCAGCCGATACGGTGGTTGCGCCGCGAATTCCACGAATAGACATATAACATTCTCCTCGGTATTGTAACGAGATAATAAAAAAGAGCGAGACCGCGTGGTCTCGCTCTTTTACGTGAACAGATTTATTTCTGTCTACTTAAGCGCCACCAACGGCAACCGAACCTCGGAAACCGTAATAAAAGTAAAACGCAAACCAACGGGTGGACTTAAGCATATTGGGCGCTATTCTATGCCTGTCATGCAGATGCGTCAAGGGGCAAATCTTAAGACAATGCACACAACAGACACGGAAGACAGGGACTTTAGTAATATGGATTAAACCATCGATTTATTTTGTCTTGGAAGTATAATCACCCCAATATGTCCGTCCTTTCTGGAAAGCACATTTTGCTTGGGGTCACTGGGTCCATTGCAGCCTACAAAGCAGCGGACCTGGCTTCCAAGTTGGCACAAGCTGGCGCAAAGGTGGATGTGCTTTTAACCGGCGCGGGAGAGAAATTCGTCACACCGCTCACCTTTCAATCCGTCACTGGGCGCCGCGCGTACACAGATGCTGATCTATGGGGAAACGAAGCTCACATTCTACATGTCAGTTTTGGCAAAACAGCAGATTTACTTGTCATCGCCCCATGCACTGCAGATACGATGGCAAAACTCGCGCATGGTATTGCAGATAATCTACTGACGGTCACTGCGCTGGCAGCGACATGCCCGATTCTGATCGCACCCGCGATGGATGGCGGGATGTTCGATCATCCCGCAACGCAAGAGAATCTCAACACGCTTCAATCTCGCGGGGTGCTGGTTGCCGGTCCTGGGAGCGGGCACCTCGCTTCGGGCCTTTCCGGCAAGGGACGCATGATTGAGCCGATGGAAGTGCTTGGTCATATCCGCATGGCGCTTGGCAAACATGGAAAGCTGGCAGACAAAAAAGTAATCGTCACCGCAGGCGGCACTCAGGAAGCGATTGACCCGGTTCGTGTGATTTCAAATCATTCAAGCGGTAAACAGGGCTACGCTCTCGCGCAAGCCGCATTGGACGAAGGGGCAAGAGTTACTCTCATCACGGCGCCGACCGCATTAACTCCGCCTGTGGGAGCGAACGTCATCGACGTGAAAAGCGTGCAGGAAATGCTGGATGCGTTGTTGAGCGAATCCGCTGATGCGTTGATCATGGCGGCGGCTGCGGCGGATTTCCGCCCGAAACGGGCTGCCAAAGAGAAGATGAAAAA
>JAEURE010000293.1 GCA_016789485.1 Anaerolineales bacterium
GTCATCACCGACCTTGACCTCGAAGCGTTGATTGCCGATGAATTTTATCGTCCGCGCGATGTATACCTGCTGAATGGAATGCAAGTCTCCTGTGGAACGATGGGCATGCCCACTGCAACCGTCCGCTTGCGCGGGCCGGATGGTGTTGTTCACACTGTCGCTGCGATTGGCACTGGCCCTGTTGACGCAACGTACAAGGCAATCGATTCGATTGTCAATGTGCCATGTACTTTGTTGGAGTTCAATATCCATGCCATCACCGAAGGCATTGACGCGCTGGGCGAGGTGACGGTCCGCGTACAAAGTGAAAACGGAAAATCCACCATGGACGCACAAAGCGAAGTTTCATACTCGCGTGTCTATGGCGGCCATGGCGCGGATACGGATATCATTGTCGCCAGCGCCAAAGCCTATATCAATGCATTGAATAAACTCATCATCGCGCAAACTGAAGGAATCGAAAAAGTGAAGAACGACTTCGGTGTGATGCTCGGATAAAAAGGAAAAATATCATGACGACACAAACTCAAGAAAGAAATCCGTTCCCCGAACCGCAAACCATCCCCTCTGGTTGGGACACGAGCGCGCTTTTTCCCGCGCCGAAAGTTGCTTCTGTTTCTGACGCAGACGACTCTGCTGAAAATGAGTCTGCTAATCCAAAATCGTAAATTGTAAATTTAAAAATTATGTCAAAAACTCTCTTTCAAAAAATATGGGATTCGCACGTTGTTGCAGAACAACCCGAATCCCCCGCCGTGCTTTATATTGATTTGCATCTCGTTCATGAGGTGACTTCGCCGCAAGCCTTCACTGGATTACGCCAGCGAGGACTCAAAGTCCGCCGCCCGGATAAGACTCTCGCGACAATGGATCACTCGATTCCCACCACGCCGGTCAATGTTCCCATTGCAGACGCATTAGCCGCCGCCCAGATCAAACAGATGGAAACCAATGCCGCTGAGTTTGGAATCACATTGCATGGCATGACCAGTCCACATCGCGGCATTGTGCATGTGATTGGTCCCGAGCTGGGGCGTACCCAGCCAGGTATGACCATCGTCTGCGGAGACAGTCACACCGCCACGCATGGCGCATTCGGCGCGCTTGCTTTTGGCATTGGCACCAGCGAAGTGGAGCATGTGCTTGCGACTCAATGTCTCCTGCAGAAGAAACCCAAAACCTACGAAGTTCGCGTGGATGGAAAGCTTGCTCCTGGTGTCTTCGCCAAAGACATCATCCTTGCATTGATCGCCCGCATCGGCGTTGGAGGCGGTACCGGCCACGTCTTCGAATATACCGGTGAAGCCATCCGAAACCTGACCATGGAACAGCGCATGACCATCTGTAACATGTCCATTGAAGGCGGTGCACGCGCCGGCATGATCGCTCCCGATGAAGTGACCTTTGAATATCTCAAAGGCCGCGAGTTCGCCCCGAAAGGTGAAGAATGGGATAAGGCTGTTGCCTACTGGAAAACATTACCCAGCGACGAAGGTGCCGTGTACGATAAGACCATCACGATCAACGCCTCCGAACTGGAACCGATGATCACCTACGGCACCAATCCCGGCATGGGCATGAAGATCACCGATCATGTTCCCACGACGGATTCATTTTCCGAACCCTCGCAAAAGGCTGCCTTCGAAAAAGCATTGACCTACATGGGGCTTGAACCCGGCCAGTCTTTGCTCGGCAAAAAAGTGGATGTGGTCTTTATCGGCTCCTGCACTAACTCGCGCATCTCGGATCTGCGCCTTGCAGCATCCATGCTTAAAGGACGCAAGGTCTCTGAAAGCACGCGCGTGATGGTCGTGCCCGGCTCCCAGGATGTGAAGAAGCAAGCCGAGCAGGAAGGCCTCGACAAGATCTTCAAAGAAGCGGGTGCGGAATGGCGCGAAGCCGGCTGCTCGATGTGTATCGCGATGAACGGCGATCAACTCCAACCCGGTCAATATGCAGTTTCCACCAGCAATCGCAACTTTGAAGGCCGCCAAGGCAAGGGCGGACGCACATTCCTTGCCAGCCCGGTTACCGCTGCTGCAACCGCAATTCATGGTGTGGTCACTGATCCGCGCACGTTATTGGTGTAATCATGGTCACTGATGAAGTTTGGAAACTCCCGGCCATCGTACATCGTTTTCTATCGTATCGCGCCGCAATTCCGTTGGCGCAGGAACAGATCGGCATCATGATGTCGATCCTCAAAACCAATGAGGAACCCATTGAGAAATTTTTAGACCTTGGCTGCGGGGACGGTATCCTTGGCGCGGCGATTTTGGGAACCTATCCTGAAAGCCGCGGCGTGTTCGCAGATTTTTCCGAGCCAATGCTGGAGGAAGCGCGCGAGCAGTTGAAGGAATATGCGGGCCAACTGGTCTTTGAGAATCTCGATTACGGCGAACCGGAGTGGGTTAGCAATATGCAGCCTCACGGTCCGTTTGATGCGATTGTTTCGGGATATTCGATTCACCATCAGCCGGATGCGCGCAAGCATCCGATTTATAAGGAGATTTATTCGCTTCTCAAACCCGGCGGCTGGTTCATCAACATCGAACACATCGCCGCCGCCACAAAGTTGACCATCGACCTGTTCAATAAGCATATTATCGATGGAAGATATGCGATTGAAAAAGCCAACGGCGGAAACAAGACCCGTCAGGAAGTTGCAGAGATTTTTATGAATCGTCCGGATAAGGATGCCAACATTCTTCTTCCCGTTGATGTGCAATGTGAATGGCTGCGTGAGATCGGCTACGAATCGGTGGATTGTTATTTCCGCGTATATGAGCTGGCTGTCTTTGGCGGCCGCCGGCCCAATTAAAAACTACAGAAAGAAAATAATATGGCTCAATTTACTTCACTTACTTCACGCGTGATGCCCCTGCCTGTCAACGACATTGACACAGACCAGATCATCCCCGCGCAATTTTTGAAAGTGACCGACAAGAACAACCTTGCGGATGCGCTTTTTTATAACTGGCGCTACAACGACGATAAATCCATTAAAGAGGATTTTATTATCAACAAACCCGAGTCAAAGGGTTGTCAAATTTTATTGGCAGGTGACAACTTCGGGTGCGGTTCGAGCCGCGAGCATGCGCCTTGGGCGCTCACCAGCTACGGCTTCCGCGCTGTCATCTCCACATCCTTTGCAGACATTTTTCGCAACAACTCGTTGAAGAATGGATTGATCCCCATCATCGTGGATGATGAGACTCACAAAATGTTATTTGATCTTGTGGAAGAAGCGCCTCGTGCCGAACTGACAGTTGATTTGGCAGCCCAAACATTGACCTATCCCGGTGGCTCGGTTACCTTTCCAATCGACCCATTCAACAAAACCTGTTTGTTGAACGGCGTGGACGAACTTGGCTATATCTTGAATTTTGAAAAAGAGATCGCGGCATATGAAAGCCGACCATAGACCATCGACGGCGGTCAGATAAGATACCTATGCAGCAAATCCAAATATATGACACCACTCTGCGTGACGGGACTCAGTCTGAAGGCTTCACGCTTTCGAGTAATGATAAGATTCGCATCGCGCAAAAATTGGACGATCTTGGCGTTGCTTTCATTGAAGGCGGCTGGCCTGGTTCCAATCCGAAAGATGTTGAATTCTTCGAGCGCGCCAAAGATATGCAATGGAAGAATGCGTTGATTACGGCGTTCGGCTCCACCTGCCGTGTTAAAG
>JAEURE010000294.1 GCA_016789485.1 Anaerolineales bacterium
CCTTCCGAACAGCCGCCCATTGACGAATGTTTACGTCCACGAAAAGCAGATATAGCCAGTTCCAGAAGCCGGGCCGCAGGGAGTTGATGTCCCAGTTGCGGTGCCATGCCAGAGCGGAGGGATAGAGGCGCGAAAGCCAGTTGAGTTGAGTCTGCCAATAGCTTGGATGTCGGCCGATGACGGCGATATCCGTTTCCAATTTTTCAGCATAAAGATCAGTAACAGCCTGCCAGGAAGTCCGACGCGCACGTTCAACGAATCCAAGTTTGGTATAGAGCTCGATGGCACCGGGGTTATCGTCACGAACGTGGAGCCAGATGTTCCTTACTTTTTTCTCGCGGGCATGCTGTATGGCACGTTCGGTGAGAGCGCGCGCAATGCCCTTGCGGCGGTGTGCGGGATGCACAGCGACATTGGCGACGAGGTAAATACGTTCTTTGTTATGCCGAAAAGGAACGAGGCTGGTGTTACCAACGATTTGTCCATTCTCTTCCCAGATATAGCCTGTGAGCGGGAGGGTTGTGGTCTCGGCGGCGCGGTTTGCCCATTTGATGAAGGAATTGTCGCTGCCTGCACGGCGCATATCCTGCACGTAGCGCCTGCCGTCGGTGTCCATGGTGTTGGAGAAGCATAGCTCGATGAGGTCTGCGACGGCAGGCAGGTCGCGCAGGATGCTGAGGGGCCGCAGGTTGGGATGACTCTCTCTGCGCGCAGGGATGGTGATGGAAGACATACAGATATTATAGTCTTGTTGAGTTGGTTTTTTGGAGGGGCAGTTGTATAATGACTCATAAGCAATATCCAGGTTCTTATACAGTTTTTTGGTTTTATAAACCATGGTCAGGCTGTATACCAAGAACGGGTTGAAAATGAATAATCGCATGGAGGTAGTCATGAAATTATTCCAGACATTAATCTGCGTTTTCCTGGTCATGTCTCTTCCCGCATGCAACTTCCCATTGACCGATGAACCTGCGCCAGCCACTTCCACCCCACAACCACCAGCCACTGTCTCGCCCACAACAAAAACGCCCCCCGAACATCATATAGGAATTCAAGTGGTTAACGGCGTCGGGAAGTTTTTTAATCGCGCCACGGGAAATGATTTCGTGCCGCGCGGCATGAATTACATTCGCCTCGCACAACAAACCAAGATGGATGGTTCGTCCACTTTTGGACACGCGCTCTTTGACCCCGGCAAATATGATTCTACACGGGTAGCCGGCGATCTGCAAAAAATGCACGCGGATGGGTACAACGTGATCCGCGTCTTTCTCAGCCCAGACACGATGGGAACGGTGAACGGCAGGCTTTCCTCTGCCTACATGAAAAACATTGCAGATTTACTGGCGCATGCAAAACAAAATCAAATCTATGTGATGTTCACACTGGACTGGATACCCGGCGGAAAGTATGGAAGCATCCTGTCCGCTGACTGCTGCTCCACCTTCGCCTTGATGAACGCAAATTTCCTTCCACCTGCCGGGTTGAAAGCAAATCAAGTTTTTTATCAGGATTTCATTCGCGGCCTGCTTGAATTAAATGCTCCCACAGAATATATTTTTTCGTACCAATTAAGAAATGAAATGTTCTACGATACCGACCAGCCGCCTTTATCCTTTAGTTCAGGCATGGTAAAAACAGCCAATGGAATTTCCTACGACATGTCAAAACCGACCGACAAGGATTTGATGGTGAAGCAAAACCTGGTGTACTGGCTGGATGAAATGCGCGCTTCCATCCTTGAAGTGGATCCGAGCGCGCTCGTCAGCGTAGGATTCTTCCATCCGCAAAAACCCAACCCTGCCCGTCTTGGGGATCCGCGTCTTGCTGTGACCGAACCAGCCATTTGGCGATCCACAATCGACTTTGTCGATCTGCATGCCTATCCCGGCTTTGAATTAAACCTGAAACAACATGTTGAAAATTACGGAGTAAACGGCATGGAAGAAAAACCCATCATCATGGGTGAATTCGGCGGCGAAATAAGCCGCTTCGCTTCCATACAAGCGGCTGCTCAGGCGTTCATAAATTGGCAGGTAGAGTCCTGCACATATGGTTTTGACGGCTGGATCTTTTGGACCTGGGATTTGACCGAACAACCCGACTTTTTCAATGCCTTGATGAACGATGGCGCAGTTAATGGCGTCCTTGCTCCTGTCACAAGGCCCGACCCCTGTTCGCCATAAATCATCACACGAAGTACGCCTTCAAAATCTAACACTCCTCTTACGCCGCGTAGACAAACCATCTATGCGGCTTTTGTTATAATGCTTCCATTGTGCAGGGCAAAGTGAAATTTTGTCCTGCGGAGGAAAAAACCCTATGATGAGATTTGATAGATTTACTGAGAGAGCGCAGGAAGCCGCACAGCGCGCAGCGGAGATCATCCAGCGCTACGGCCACAATCAAATAGATACCGAACATATTTTACTGGCGTTGATCGAACAGCCCGGCGGTGTGATTCCCCAAATCCTTGAAAAATTAAGCGTCAGCGCCGAAGCGCTTACAGAAAGATTAGACGCGACTCTGCGAGCCAGCCCGAAAGCGAACATCTTCGGCGGGGGTGCAGGGCAAATTTTCATTACGCCTCGCGTCAAGCGGATCATTGATCTGGCAAACGAAGAGGCGAATCGCCTGAAAGATGAGTACATTTCCACGGAACACATCTTTTTGGCAATTCTCACCGAGCGCAACACACCCGCCGCCCGCATTTTGGAATCGGCTGGCCTGACGCGTGACCGCGTGTACGACGCCATTCAAGATCTGCGCGGCGGACAACGCGTCACCGACCCGCAAGCTGAGACAAAATACCGCACCCTCGAAAAGTATTCGCGTGATTTAACTCAACTGGCTCGTGAAGGCAAGCTCGACCCCGTCATTGGGCGTGACAAGGAAATTCTACGGCTTATCCAGATATTGTCCCGCCGCACCAAGAACAACCCAGTCTTGATCGGTGAAGCGGGCGTGGGGAAGACCGCCATTGCAGAAGGTCTCGCGCAAAAGATCGCCACCAACGACATTCCTGAAATCCTTTCAGGCAAGCGTGTGGTTGCGCTCGACCTCGGCGCGATGATCGCAGGCTCCCGCTTCCGCGGCGAGTTTGAAGAACGCCTCAAGGCCATCATGGACGAAGTCCAGCGCGCGAAGGGCGACGTCATTTTGATGATCGACGAGTTGCATACAGTCGTCGGAGCAGGAGCAGCTCAAGGCGCGATGGATGCGAGCAATATGCTCAAGCCAGCGCTTGCCCGCGGCGAACTCCAATGCATCGGCGCAACCACGCTGGATGAATTCCACAAGCACATTGAAAAAGATGCCGCGCTCGAACGCCGCTTTGCTCCCATCTATGTGGACGAGCCAAGTGTGGACGATACGATCAAGATGCTGCACGGCTTGCGCGACCGCTACGAAGCGCATCACAAAGTCCATTTTTCAGATGAAGCGCTCGAAGCCGCCGCCCGTTTGGCGGATCGCTACGTGACCGACCGTCACCTGCCCGACAAAGCTATCGATCTCATGGATGAAGCCGCTGCGAAGTTGCGCGTGGCACTCTATTCCATGCCTCCTGATCTGAAGGCATTAAAGACCGATATTGATAAATTACATGCCGAGGAAGAACAGGCAGGTCTTGAGCGCGATTATGAACGTGCTGCCCAAAAGAAAGCCGAACGCCTGCGCCTCGAACAAGA
>JAEURE010000295.1 GCA_016789485.1 Anaerolineales bacterium
TTTGCGTTGGATCAATCCATAACGACAAAAGGCTCCATTCAATTACAATTGCGACGGGCGGTTTCAGTCACTCTCAACACACCGCAAGGCGAGCGAACGCTGCAAACCTCCGCGCTGACAGTTGGACAAGCGCTAAGCGAAGCAGGTCTTTCACTCAGCATAAATGACCTGATCAACCCGCCTGCTGAAACAGCGCTCACCGGCGCAACAACTGTGACTTATTCTCCAGCGCGGGATTTGGTCATTACAACTGGTGAAGAAATCCTTAACATCCGCTCTGCCGCAGGGACGGTTGGTGCGGCCCTTGCTGAAGCTGGGATTCCGCTGATGGGTCTGGATACCAGCCATCCGCAAGAGAGTGAAGCGCTGCCTGAAGATGGACAAATCCGCGTCACGAGGGTGTACGAATCCATCCGTGTCGCAATGGAGTCAATTCCATTTGAAACAGAATATGTTGATTCAGTGGATGTGGCATTCGGGCAGGAGGAGATTCTCCAGCCTGGAACGAATGGAATTATGGCAGTGCGTACACGCATCCGCTACGAAGATGGAAACGAGGTAAGCCGTGAAACCGAAGATAAAACGGTTTTGCGCGAGCCGCAAAAACAGATCGTAGCCAGCGGAACAAAAATTGTACTTGCGCCTGCGGGCGGCGAGATCCCTTACGAATATTGGTTCGCCACAGAAATGTATGCCTCCTGGTATTCACCGTGCAATTCGGGCACAGGCAGTTGTTCCTACGGAACCGCAAGCGGCGCACCTGCCGGCTTCGGCATTGTGGCAGTGGATTATTCCATCTATCCATCAATGGCAGGGATGAAATTGTACATCCCCGGTTATGGGCTTGCCACCGTTGGCGACACAGGCGGCGGGCCTATCATCGAAACTGCATTCGGTGTGCCGCGCACAAAATGGATCGACCTCGGCTACAACGATAACGCAATCGGCGGACTCTCCGGCTGGGTAACAGTTTATTTCCTTGCGCCTGCTCCCGCTGAAATTCCATATTTCTTAAAATAAAATGACCCAAGCCCAAAAATACATCATCACCATGCTTTCGATCATTGCCTGCGCCCTCCTCGGCGGGCTTGGATATTACGTTTATTCAAGCTATCAAACCTTCGCAAGGCAGCCTCTTGGACCTGCTCTTCCAGTAGGCCAACAATCCCTGCCTCCCACGTGGACGGCATCCCCCGGCCCATCCCCCACACTTGCGGGGCAGGTTACACTGGCACCGCTGATAACCTTCCCCACAGCTACCCCATCCGCACTGTGTGGCGGGCCGAACATCATGAACATTCTCCTCGTTGGCGCTGACACGCGTGGAGATAATTACACCTACGGACTCGCAGATGCCATCCGCGTGGTGCGCGTGGACTTTATGACTCCCAAAGTCACCATGCTTGAATTCCCACGCGATCTGTGGGTTGAAATCCCCCACATCGCTGATGACCTTAATGGACAGGATCACGAGAAATTAAATCAAGCCTATCTTTACGGCCAGCCCGGCTTTAAATATTGGGACGACCCAAGCGGAGGCTCCGGCTTGCTCGCGCTCACCCTTAACAAAAACTTTGGCGTGCAAACCGAACATTACGTTTCCATCAATATGCGCACCTTTGAAAACATCATCAACGCCCTCGGCGGCGTTGATGTGAACATCAAAACCGAACAAGCCTCTAAAAGCACAGGACTACCCATCGGCATCCATCACCTGGATGGCGCGGGCGCGCTCAAAGTAGCGCGCAACCGCGGGGGCGGCAGTTTTGAACGGGCAGATAATCAAAACATCGTTCTGTGTGCCGTTCGAAAAAAGCTCACCAGCCCGGGCGTGGTCGCACAAATTCCTGAATTGATCGAGGCGTTCAAAGATAATATCCGTACCGATTTCACGCCTGAGCAGATTTCGCAGCTGGCCTGTCTCGGCACAAGACTCCCCCCGCAAAACATCGTTCTCACCAGCTTTCCACAAGAGCTCTTTACCCAAACCCGCGAGTTCGACCCCGTCTTTGATAAACGCATCGCCATTCTGGATGCAGACTTTAGCATCCTTAGCGATTATGTTAGAAAATTCCATGCAGGCACCTGGCCCGCATCCATCCTGCCCGCTCCCTCTTCGCTTGCTCCTGAAAACGAAGACATCCCACTGGTCTGCGATTGAAAAATGAAATACACAAACATTCCTCCGCTCAATGCCGCTGCTGTTCTAAAACAATATGGTCTGCGTGCCGACAAATCCCTGGGTCAAAACTTTTTGCAGGACGATTCCGTCCTTGAAAAAATCGCCAACACTGCGGAAATTCTGGAAGATGACTGCGTTCTGGAGATTGGTCCCGGCCTTGGCAGTCTCACCCGCTATTTGGCTGTCTCTGCCAAACAGGTAACAGCGGTCGAACTGGACCGTGACCTGCTTGCCCCTCTACGGGCAGTTCTCTCGCCTTATCAGAATGTGCGCGTGGTGCATGGTGATATCCTCAAGCTGCCCATCTCGGAATTGATCGACCAGCCCAACTACATCGTCGCCGCGAATATTCCCTACAACATCACCTCCGCAATTATCCGCCACCTGCTTGAAGGCGATATCAAACCCCGCCGCGTAGTATTGACCATTCAAAAGGAAGTTGCCGAACGCATCTGCGCCAAACCCGGGGACTTGAGTCTGCTGGCATTGAGCGTACAAGTCTATGGCCAAGCCAGCATTGCCGCAAAGATTCCAGCTGCAGCGTTCCACCCCGCCCCCAGCGTGGATTCCGCCGTCCTGCGCATCGATATTTACGATGAGCCGCTCATCCCAGACAATTTAATTGATACATTTTTTAAGCTCATCAAAGCAGGCTTTGCCCAAAAAAGAAAAACCCTTCGCAATTCACTCTCCGCAGGTTTACACATCCCGACCTCTGAAGCAGAAGCATTGCTTGCATCCGCAAACATCGACCCCATGAGACGAGCCGAAACCTTATCCATTGCAGAATGGAATTCCCTTTGCGAAAAACGGAACATCTCCTAGTACTATTGGCGTATCGATCAGTAGTACAAATTTCATACTCCCTTCCTTGACCTTTTCTCAAGTTATGTCATAATCATTACGAAAAGGAGAGAGAACAATGTTTAATAATAGATCGTTCATCATAGTATCCATATTTTTGATTATTTCCCTCACAGCCTGTAACCTTCCCAGTGGAGACACCACCCCGACCCCAGACCTGGTATTGACCGTAACAGCCCAGGCAACCCTGCTGCAGCCGGGTGCTTTCACTGCGACGCCTGGATTCACGTCAACGCCTGGCCCTACTTCCACCGCGGAATTTACTCCCACTCCCAGCGTGCCCGAAGTTACTGTCAGCACGAATACCAACTGCCGTACTGGTCCCGGCACACAATACGACCTGGTTGGTGGCTTACTAGTCGGGCAAAAGGCCGTGGTAGTTGGCAAAAACACATCCACTGGTTATTGGATCATTAACAACCCCGGTCAGTCAGGAACTTGCTGGCTTTGGGGTCAGTATGCAACCGTCAGCGGAAATACGGCAGGGCTGACCGAGTACGCCATTCCTCCAACGCCGACCCCATCCCCAACCTCCACTCCCACATCAACACCCACACCACCTACTGCGGTTTCCAATCTCCTTGCCGCGAAAGCATGCGTTCCTATCCTTGCACCCA